>NZ_JBNCAB010000025.1:0-79439 GCF_049805555.1 Burkholderia sp. DN3021
CCGTGCGCCCAACCCGCTGCACACCGCCGACTTCGCTTCCCCTCTCCCGCGCCGCGTTTCCGTTAGCGCGAAAGAGGCGTGATTCTATGCACCTCGCTTCGATCGCGCAAGGGGTTTCGCAAAAAAATTCAAGGCCCCGCACGCTGCCGCGTGCGGGGCCCTATATAAAGAAGCAACGGGATCGTCAGGCCGCGCGCACCTGGCGCGCGACGATCCCCATATAGTGATCGAGATCCGGCGTCACCTTTCCTGCTTCCTTCGCCGTATCGTCCCAGCGGCGCAGACGCAGCGCGTCCTCCGCAAACGGGCGCTGCAGGAATGCCACCGCCTCCTCTTCACTGAAGATGCCGCCCTGCAGCGCAAGGCTGCGCACCGAGTCCGGCGACAGGCCCTCGAAGTAGCCGGCGTCCGTGCGGCACAGGCAGCGCTTCGCATCGACGTGCAGCCGGATCGGCTCCAGCACCGCGTCGGAAAATAGCGGCCGTAGGAACGGTAATACGTAATACTGATGCAGATCGTCGATCCCGCGCGCACTCGGCGTCTCGCCCTGGCGATTCAGCAGATGCCCGAGGTCGTGCAGGAACGCCGCCGCAACCAGCGCTTCGTCCGCGCCCGCCTCTTCCGCCAGCAATCCGCTTTGCAACGCATGCTCGAGCTGCGTGACCGGTTCACCGCTATAGGCCACATGGCCATGCTCGCGATACAGCCCGTGGATCTCTTCCACCGTCAGTGCCATTCGCTCACTCCCAAGGCAGCGAAAACGTCTTCAGGTTCGTGAAGCTCTTCATCGCCTCCTGAACGCCTTCCTTGTAACCGAGCCCCGAATCCTTGATCCCGCCGAACGGCGACAGCTCGATCCGGTATCCGGGTACCTCCCATACATTCACGGTGCCGACGTTCAGCTCGTTCACGAAGCGCACGACGGCCGCCGTGCTGTCCGTACAGACCCCCGACGACAACCCGAACGCCGTTCCATTGCCAATCCGGATCGCGTCGTCGATCGTGTCGAACGCGATGACGGGCGATACGGGGCCGAAGGTCTCCTCGCGCACGATCGTCATCGACGGATCGACGTTGTCGAGGACGGTCGGCGCATACAGCGCGCCGCGCCGCACGTTGCCGGTCAGCAGGCGCGCACCCTGCGCAACCGCCTCGTCGACCCGCGCCTCGAACAGCCGCGCCGCCGCCTCGTCGATCACCGTGCCCATTTCGTTCGCGGGATCGAACGGATCGCCGTACTTCCACGCGCGCGTCTTCTCGACGAGCAACTCGGTGAACTCGGGCGCGATCGAGCGCTGCACCAGCATCCGCTTGACGGCCGTGCAGCGCTGGCCCGAATTCCGGTACGAGCCGAGCACCGCCAGCGATGCCGCGCGTTCGAGATCGGCGTCTTCGAGAACGATCAGCGGGTCGTTGCCGCCCAGCTCCAGCACGATGCGCCGGTAGCCGGCCCGCGCGACAATCGCCTTGCCGATCGCAACGCCGCCGGTAAACGTGATCAGCGATGCATGCGGATGCGTAACGAGTTCGTCCGCGATCTCGCGCGGATCGCCGGTCAGCACCTGCAGCATCGGCTCCGGCAGCCCGGCCTCAACCAGCAGGTCGGCCAGATAGAACGCCGACAGCGGCACCTTCTCCGACGGCTTCACGATCACGCGGTTGTTAGTCGCGATCGCCGGCGCGATCTTGTGCGCAACCTGGTTCATCGGATGATTGAACGGCGTGATCGCGACGATCACGCCGTCGAGCGGCTGCCGCTGCGAGAACACGCGCCGCGCCTTGCCGTGGGGCGTCAGGTCGCACGAGAAACTTTGCGCGTCGTCACGCAGCGCCTCGACCGCCGCGAACTTCAGCACGTCGGCAACGCGGCCGATCTCGTAGCGGGAATCCCGTTTCGACAGCCCCGATTCGAGCGTAATCAGGTCGGACGCTTCCTCGGTGCGCTCGCGCAGCAGCGCGGCCGCACGTTCGAGGATCTGCGAACGCTCGTAGCGCGTAAGCTTCGGCCGGTAGGCCATCGCGTAATCGAACGCGGCGCGCACGTCGTCGACGCTGGCGAGCGGCGCGGTACCGACCCGGGCGCCCGTATAAGGATCGTCGATATCGAAGGTGCGCTCGCGCGTCGCGCGCGTGCCGCACCAGCGCAGCGCCTCGGCGCGAAACTCGGGGTGGTCTTGCCGGGGGTGGGCCATCATGTCGCGATCCGGTTCAGCACGAAATCGAACACGTCGAAGTTGCGCGGGCGACGCGCGGGATCGTCCCGCTCGACACGCCGATTGAACAGCAGCGGCACCTCCTGCTCCGACACGCCGCCATGCGAACGCAGCGGCACCGTGAGGCCCGACAGGTCGTGTTCGCGCTCGCGCGTACCGAGCGTCATGTCGCGACGGCCGATCACGACGAGATCGCCGATCCGGTCGGCCGGCAGCTCGAAGCGTGCGGCGGCTTCCGCGTTGTCGAGCACGAGCTCGACACCGTCGAGGCCGCCGACGCGCCACATCGCCTCGGCCCGGTCGACGCCCGGCGCCAGGTAGATGGTTGCAAACGAGCCCAGCGCGCCGTGGTGCACGACATACGGATCGGTAATCGGCAGGATCACGCGCGCGGCCTGCGCGCCGTACCAGCCGTCGAACGCATCCTGCAGATAGATCACGTTCGGGCGGCCGGTCGCGGGATCGTGCTTCGCGTTCATCCCGTGGTCGGCCGTGAGCCCGATCGCCCAGCCAAGCGCGTCGAGCTGCGCGAGATAGCCGTCCATCATCGCGTAGAACGCGTTCGCGCCGGCGCTGCCCGGCTCGCACTTGTGCTGCACGTAGTCGGTGGTCGACAGGTACATCAGGTCGACCTGCCGCGTCTGCGCGAGCCGCACGCCGGCCGCGAACACGAATTCGGACAACGCCGCGCTGTAGACATCCGGCGACGGCAGGCCGACCCAGTCGAGCACGTCGACGATGCCGTTTTCCGCGAGATTCGCCTGCGCGGCCTTCTCGGCGGAAAAGCAGATGCCGTTCAGCTGCCAGCCAAGCAGCCGGCGCAGCTTGTCCTTCGCCGTCACGACGGCCACCCGCGCGCCGGCGTCGGACGCCGCCGCAAGCAGCGTGCCGGCCCGCAGATAGGCCGGGTCGTTCATCATCACTTCGGCGCCGCGCCCGCCGACGGCGGCCGAATCCCAGAAATAGTTGCCGCAGATCCCGTGGACCGACGGCGGCACGCCGCAGACGATCGACAGGTTGTTCGGGTTGGTGAAGGTCGGCACGACACAATCGGCCCGCCATGCCGTGCCTTCCGCGATCATCCGGCCAATGAACGGCGCGACGCCCGCTTCCACCGCACGTTCGAGATAGGCGTACTCGCAGCCGTCGACGCAGACGACGACGGTCGGCTCGACCGGCAGCCGGTAGCGCCGGCCGTTGACGTCGACCGAGCGTCCCGCGAGATCCGGCGATGCGCCGGCCGCCGACGCTTCACCGGGACGGCGCAATGCGAACGCGGCGTTCATGATGCAGCCCGCGTGCCGCGCGGCACGCGCGCGGCGATCAGCAGCAGCGCCGCGAGCGACGCGCCGAGCATCAGCAGCGACAGCGCCGATGCCGGAAGGTAATAACCACGCTCGACCTGGCCGATCACGACGATCGGCACGGTCGCGAAACCGGGCGGATAAACCGTCAGTGTGGCGCCGAGCTCGCCGAGCGACAGCGCGAAGCCGAGCGCGAGGCTCGCGCGCAGCGCCGGCACGAGCTGCGGCAGCAGCACGCGGCGCAGCACCATCGCGGGTGGCGCACCGAGGCTCGCCGCGGCTTCGCGCAGCACGGTCAGTTCCGGACGCAGCGCGGCGGCCGCGCAGCGATAGCAGAACGGCAGAATCAGCGCGAGCTGCACGAGCACGACGATCGCCGCCGAGCTCGACAGATCGAGCGGCTTCTGGTGATACGCGATCAGCACCGCGAGCCCGAGCACGACGCTCGGCACACCGTTCGGCACCATCACGAGCGCGTCGACGACCGCGCCGAGGCCGCGCCGGTCACGCCCTTCGAGCGCAAGCGCGAGCCACAGCCCGAGGATCGTGCCGATCGCCGACACGCCGAAGCCGATTTCGAGGCTCGTCAGCAGCGCATCGTATTCCGGCGAGCCGAGCCGCTCGAACCAGCGCAGGCTGTAACCGGCCGGCAAGATCGTGCCCGACCATTGCGTCGACACGCTCGACAGCGCGACGACGATGACGGGCAGCACGAACAGCCAGAAGCATGTGAACGCAGCCAGCGCGAGCGCGGCGCGCGACGCATGCTTGAGCAGCGCGTCGCTCCAGCCGATCTGGTGACGCGGCACGCCCTGCCCGATACGGAATTCAGCGGACATCGTTCCCTCCCGTCGCACGCCGGTTCACCCGGCGATAAACCGTATACAGCGCCAGCGACAGCGCAAGCATCACGACCGCGCCGGCCGACGCGGTCGGCAGGTCGAGATCGACGGTCGCGCTGCTGTAGATCGCGACCGGCAGCGTCACGAGCCGCGCGCTGCCGAGCACGAGCAGAATCCCGAATTCGTTCAGCGTCAGCAGGAAACACAGTACGGTGCCGGCGGCGATGCCCGGCCACGCGATCGGCAGCACGACGCGGCGCGCGAGCATCCAGCCCGACGCGCCGAGGCTGCGCGCGGCTTCGATCAGCCGCAGGTCGAGCGTCGCGAACGACGCGAGCGTCGGTCGCACGACGAACGGCGTATAGAACACGGTCTGCGCAAGAATCACGCCGCCGATGCCGAACAGGAAGTCGAGCGGCGGATTCTCGAGATGAAACAGGTGCTGCAACGCGATGCCGATCGACCCTTGCGAGCCGTACAGGAAGATCAGCGTGAACGCGACGAGGAACGACGGAAACGCGACGTACAGTTCCAGGAAGCGCGTGACGAGCGACGCGCCCGGAAACGGCTTGAAGAACAGCAGCGCGGCCAGCAGCACGCCGAGCACCGATGCGGTGCCGGCGCTCGCGAACAGCACGCCGAGCGTCGTCAGCAGCACGTTGCGCGTGTCGGGGTTGCCGAAGAAGGTCCGGTATGCGGCAAAACTCAGCCCGTGTTCGCCCGATACGCTCAGCAGTACGAGCCGCACCAGCGGATACACGACGAGCGGGCCCAGCACGACGACCGCGAGCGCGGCCAGGTGCAGGTCGCCCATGCGCTTGCGGCGCCGCGCGACGGCAGCGTGCGCGGCGGCCGACGCGAGCACGTGCGGCGGCAGGCCCGTTTCAGGGCTCGATAAGGACGACATCGTCTGCCTCGCAATGCAGGGAAACGCGCGCACCGCGCTCGGGAGCCGCGCCGCGGCCGCGTTGCATCGTGACGCGCACGGGTTCGTCGGGCGCCGCGTCGATCACGACCGCGATCGACAGGTCCGCGCCCTGCCATTCGACCGACGACACCGTGCCGTGCAGGCCGCCCGCCGCGAGCGGCATCACGGTCAGGCGCTCGGGGCGCACGCACGCGACCTTGTCGCGCACTTCGTGACGCGGATCGCCGAGCGGGAAAATCACGCGCGGCGGCAGCAGGTTCGCCGGGCCGAGATAGCGCGCGACGTAGCCATCCTGCGGCGCGTCGTACAGTTGCTGCGGCGTGCCGAGCTGCGCGATGCGGCCGTCGCGCAGCAGCAGCGCGCGGTCGGACAGCACGAGCGCGTCGTCGCGGTCGTGCGTCACGCAGACGACGGTCAGGTTCGGCAGGCGCTCGTGCAGCGCCTTCAGTTCGCTGCGCACCGATGCGCGCAGGTTGGCGTCGAGCGCCGACAGCGGCTCGTCGAGCAGCAGCACGTCCGGCTCGATCACGAGCGCGCGGGCCAGCGCGACGCGCTGCTGCATTCCGCCCGAAAGCTGCGCGGGCAGGTGGTGGCCCGCATCGCCGAGCTGCACGAGCTTCAGCGCGTCGGCGACGCGTCGCGTCACTTCCGACGACGCCATCCCGCGCGCGCGCAGCCCGAATGCGACGTTCTCGAACACCGACAGGTGCGGGAACAGCGCGTAATTCTGGAACAGCAGACCGAGATTGCGCTTGTGCGGCGGCGCATAGGTCAGGTCGCGTCCGGCAACGGTCAGCGTGCCGGTCAGGCCGTCGGCCTTCACGAACCCGGCGATGAAGCGCAGCAGCGTGGTCTTGCCGCAGCCGCTCTTGCCGAGCACGGTCAGAAATTCACCGGCGCCGATCGACAACGACAGATCTTCCAGCACCGTGCGTGCGCCGTAGCGCACGCTCAGGTGCTGGATCTGCACGCCGCCCGGCGCGCCGGACCGCAGCGTCGCGTGCGGTTCGGCGGCGCCGAATGCGCCGGGATGGGTCAGGGTGGTTTCCACCGGGTTCATCCTCTTGCTCGCTGATACAGGCGGCGTGCGCCGATCACTTCGGCTTGACGACGTCGAGCTGCTTGCCCGAGCTGCCGATCACGTCCTTCTTCCAGCGCTCGATCCACACCGGCTTCTTCGCCATCACCTGGGCCCAGTCGACCGGGATCAGCTTCACGCCGGCGATCGCCTTCTTGACCGCTTCGCCGTTCCTGCCTGCCAGCGGCACGTCCGTGCGGCCCGGGATGCCGTACATGTCCGGCACCTTCGACTGCACTTCCGTCGACATCAGGTAGTCGATCAGCTTCTTGCCGGCATCCTGGTTCGGGCCGCTCTTGATCAGCCCGATGCCGTACGGGAGCTGGAACGTGGTCGGCTGGTCGCCGTCCTTCGCGGCCAGGAAGATCGGCTTGACGGACAGCGCGCCGTGTTCGGCATCGTCGAGGTCCATCTGCAGGTCGCCGTTCGCGACGCTGATCTCGTTACGCGACAGCAGCACGTTCAGGTAGCCCGTGCCCTTCGTGTGGAACTTCACGCTCTGCGACAGCTTCGCGAGGTAGTCGAACGCCTTGTCCTCGCCCATCAGCGAGGTCGTCAGGATCAGCACGGCCATCCCGTCGCCGGCCGTGGCCGGGTTCGAGTACGCGACCTTGCCGGCATAGCTCGGCGACAGCAGGTCGGCGAACGTCTTCGGCTGGTTCTTCACGACGTCCGGGTTGATCGCGAACGAGAAGTAGTTGTTCACGAACGTCGCCCACGTGCCGTCCTCGGCCTTCGCAATCGCCGGCACGTTCTTGTAGTTCACGCTCTGGTACGCCTGCAGCAGGCCCATCTGGCCGGCCTGCTGAATGAACGGCGGCAGCGTGACGATCACGTCGGCCTTCGGGGAATTCTTCTCGATGTTCGCGCGGTTGACGACCTCGCCGCTGCCCGCCGTCACGATGTTGACCTTGACGCCTTCCTTCTTCTCGAAGGCCGGCAGCACATCGCGATAGAGGTTCTCGAGACCGTCCGCCGTATACAGCACGACCGCGTTTGCCGCATGCGCCGGCAGCGCGGCTCCTTGCAGCAAACCGGCGGCGCAGGCGGCCAGCGCGAGCTTGCGGAACGCGCCGGCAGCGGCGCGCGAGGAATTCTGCAGTGTCATCTCACTTCTCCGTAGGCGGAACACCAAACGGCCGGGGCATGTCCGGCACTGTCGGCCAGAGTTGGCGCTTCAGCGCTTGCTCTGGCCCCATGCAAAGCTGTCGGCCAGAGTTAGCGCTTCAGCGTTTCCTCCGGCCGCATGCAAGGCCTGTTATCTCCGGGCAGGCCGATAAGCGGCCCGCCTCGCCGCCGCGCTGCGGTTGGTTTCGCGCGGCAACCGAAGGATCACAGCGTTCAATGACAAACCCGTGACGAGTGCCACAATTTCCAAAAAATGACACATTTTGCCAATATCATGCACGTCATTCAGAAATGCCGCCCGGCGTTTCGCCCGACCTTTGCTGGAGACAAACCATGCCCGACCCGATCCTGCTTACGCCCGGCCCGCTCACCACGTCCGCCACAACCCGCCACGCAATGCAACATGACTGGGGGTCGTGGGACGCCGCTTTCAACCAGCTGACGGCCAGCGTCTGCACGGACCTCGTCGCGATCGCGCGCGGCGGCGACGACTACGTGTGCGTGCCGATGCAGGGCAGCGGCACGTTCTCGGTCGAGGCCGCGCTCGGCACGCTGGTGCCGCGCGACGGCGTCGTGCTCGTGCCCGACAACGGCGCGTATTGCGCGCGCATCCTGAAGATCCTCGGCCGGCTCGGCATCGACGCGATCGCATTGCCGTTCGGCGAGGACGCGGCCGTCGACGCGGCCGCGGTCGAGGCCGCGTTCGCACGCGAGCCGCGCATCACGCACGTCGCCCTCGTGCACCTGGAGACGAGCGCCGGCATCCTGAACCCGCTGGACGCGATCGCGGCCGCATGCCGGCGGAACGGCAAGCGGCTGATCGTCGATGCGATGAGTTCGTTCGGCGCGCTGCCGATCGTGCTGGCGGACAGCGGCATCGATGCACTGATCTCGGCGAGCGGCAAATGCCTCGAAGGCGTGCCGGGGATGGGTTTCGCGATCGTGCGGCGCGACGCGCTCGACGCGAGCGAAGGCAACTCGCGGTCGCTCGTGCTCGATCTCCACGATCAATATGCATACCTGCGCAAGACGGGCCAGTGGCGCTTCACGCCGCCGACGCACGTGATCGCCGCGCTGCGCGCCGCGCTCGACCAGTATCTCGCCGAAGGCGGCCAGCCCGCGCGCGGCGCGCGCTATGCGGAGAACTGCCGGACGCTGGTCGAATCGATGCGCGCGCTCGGCTTCGTGCCGTTCCTCGACGCGAGCGTGCAGGCGCCCGTGATCGTCACGTTCCACGCGCCCGACCATCCGGCCTACGATTTCTGCCGCTTCTACGACGCGGTGCGCGACGCGGGCTTCATCCTGTATCCGGGCAAGCTCACGCAGCTCGAGACGTTCCGCGTCGGCTGCATCGGCGCGATCGATGCCGACGATATCCGGCGCGCGGTGGCGGCGATCGCGCAAGCAGTCGAATCGCTCGGCATCGCCGTGCGGCGCGCGTAACGCGGCACGGGAGCCGGGACTCGAGCCGGCACACCAGCCGGCGCCCATACAAAAAAAACGGCGGCCAACCGGCCGCCGGGCGAACGCACGAGATGCGCGTGGAGTGGGTGCTTACAGTTCGATCCGCTTGATGTCGCCGACGACGAAGATGTACGACAGCGCACCGACCAGCGCGATCACGCCGATGAACACGAGCGCGCCGACGAACGAGCCGGTCGACGCGACGATGAAGCCGACCACCAGCGGCGTGACGATCCCCGCGAGGTTCGCCGCGAAGTTGAAGATGCCGCCCGTCACGCCGAGCAGGCCGTCCGGCGCGATGTCCGACACGAGCGCCCAGCCGAGCGCGGCCATCCCCTGCGCGAAGAATGCGACCGACATGATCGCGATCACGGCCTCGTTGCTCTGCACGTAGTTCGCGAGAATGATCGTCGATGCGAGCAACAGGCCCGCGATGATCGGCAGCTTGCGCGCGAGGTTCGCGGACTTGCCGCGGCGCAGCAGCCAGTCGGACAAGATCCCGCCGAACATCACGCCGACCGACGCGGCGATGAACGGCATCACCGCGAAGAAGCCGATCTTCAGCCAGCCCATGTGGCGCTCGGTCGCGAGATAGGTCGGGAACCAGGTCAGGAAGAACACGAGCGTCGAATTGCCGGCGAACTGGCCGAGGCAGATGCCCGCGAGCTGGCGCTTCTTCAGCAGCTGGCCGGCCATCGCCCAGCTGAACTTCTTCTGCTCGCCCTTGCCGCCGTTGTTACCGTCCTTGCGTGCGGCGTGCACGAGACCGCCGCCCGCCTCGATATACGCAAGTTCCTCCGAGTTCGCGCCCGGATGATCACGCGGCTCGTGATAGAACTTCCACCAGACCAGGCCGAACGCGATGCCGACCGCGCCGACGACCCAGAACAGCGAGCGCCAGCCGAACGCGCCCATCAGCGCGAACAGCACGGGGCTGAAGAACGCGAGGCCGATGTACTCGCCGACGGTATAGGTGCCCGTCGCCATCGCGCGCTCGTTCTGCGGGAACCACGTCGCGACGACGCGGCTGTTGGTCGGGAAGCACGGCGCCTCCGTCACGCCGAGGCCGAGCCGGCATGCGAGCAGCGTCGCGATGCCCGGCACGAAGCCCTGCAGGAACGTGCACAGCGACCACAGCGTCATCGACCAGTAATAGGTGATCTTGCTGCCGAAGCGGTCGAGGAACAGGCCGCCGGGCACCTGCATCGCGGCGTACGTCCACGAGAACGCGGAGAACATGATGCCCATCACGGCCGCGTTGATGCCGAGCTCCTTGGTGAGCTGCGGCGCAGCCACCCCCAGCACGGTGCGGTCGAGGTAGTTGATCATCGTGCCGATCGCGAGCAGCGCGAGAATCTTGTAGCGCGCCGAGGTGCGCCGGACCGTGCCGGCCGCCTGCGCCGGCGCGGCACTCGTATGGGTGGTGTGCTGCATGGTCGTCTCCTGGTTTCTCTTTCTATAAGGGGGTCAGCGCGCGACGAGCGACTGAAAGTGATCGAACATCCGCTCGGGGTCGGGCGTGCGTCCGGTGAAGATCTCGAACGCGTCGACGGCCTGGTAGACGGCCATCCCGCCACCTGGCAGCGTGGCGCAGCCGGCCGCGCGCGCGGCGCGGATCAATTCGGTTTCGAGCGGGAAATACACGATGTCGGCCAGCCACATGCCCGCGTGGAGCAGCTCGGCCGGCAGCGGCAGGCCCGGGTGCTTGATCATGCCGGTCGGCGTCGCGTGGATCAGGCCCGTCGCGGCGCGCATCGCGGCCGCGAGATCGTCGCCGGACGGAGCGCCGCCCGACGCAACGCGCGCGGCCGGGAAGCGCTGCTGCAGCTCGCCCGCGAGCGCGGTGGCGCGCGCACCATCGACATCGAAAATCGTCAGTTCGGCCGCGCCCATCTGCAGCGCCGCATGGGCCACGGCCGCGCCCGCGCCGCCCGCACCGAGCTGGACGACGCGTTCGAGCGACGCACCGGGCAGCCCGCGGCGGAACGATTTCGCGAAGCCCGACCAGTCGGTGTTGTGGCCGATCCGCTTACCGTCCTTGAACAGCACGGTGTTCACCGCACCGAGCGCGCGGGCATCGTCCGACAGCTCATCGAGGTGTTCGATCACGCGCTGCTTGCACGGGTGCGTGATGTTCAGACCGTTGTAGCCCATCCGCTGCGCGGCATCGAGCAGTTGCGGCAGCGCGTCGGCGGTCACGCCGAGCACGTCGAGATCGATACGCCGGTAGACGTAGCCGAAGCCCTGGCGGAATCCTTCTTCCTCGTGCATCGCGGGCGACAGCGAACCACCGATACCCTGGCCGATCAGGCCGATCAGAAACGACGGGCGGCTCATCGCGCGGCTCCCTGCGCAAACAGCGTCGACAGACGCTGCAGCGCGAACACGTAGCCTTCGGTGCCGCAGCCGCAGATCACGGCTTCGGCGACCGCCGACACATAGGAATGGTGACGGAACGCCTCGCGGCGATGCACGTTCGAGATATGCACTTCGATCACCGGCTTCGCGATCGCGGACAGCGCATCGGCCAATGCCACCGACGTATGCGTATAGGCGGCCGGGTTGATCACGATGCCGTGCGTGTCGTGACGCGCCGCATGCAGCCAGTCGATCAGCTGGTGCTCCGCGTTCGACTGGCGGAAATCGATCTCCAGCCCGAGCCCGTCGGCCGCCGCGCGGCAGCGCTGCTCGACGTCGGCGAGCGTTTCCGCGCCGTAGATATGGGGCTCGCGTGTCCCCAGCAGATTCAGGTTCGGGCCGTTCAGCACCAGCACCTTGTGCTTGCTCATGGTGATTCTGCTCCTAAAACGGGGGCGAATCGCTAGCCGGCTTCGCCCCCTGACGTCAAGATTTGGCGCTAGTGTGCGCTTGCGCAAGCGCAATGTCTTTTCGGGTTTTCGCTAATTTGTACCAACTAGTTAGTTTGTATAATCCATGTCACTTATCCAGTAAATTCGGGATATGGCGCGCGCCCGGAACTCAACGACTGGTTCATTCAGGGCCGGCTCGACCGACGCCATGCCCCGCTCATCCGCAGGAATCGCCCATGCAGCGCTCGATCGCCACCGTGTCTCTGTCCGGCACGCTCGCCGATAAGCTCGCCGCCATCCAGGCCGCAGGCTTCGACGGCGTCGAAATCTTCGAAAACGACCTCGTCTACTTCGACGGATCGCCGGCCGACGTTCGGCGCATGGCCGCCGATCTCGGCCTCGACATCGTGCTGTTCCAGCCGTTTCGCGACTTCGAGGGCGTGAGCGCGGCACAGCTCGCACGCAATCTCGATCGCATAAAGCGCAAGTTCGACGTGATGCACGCGCTCGGCACCGACCGCATTCTCGTGTGCAGCAACGTGTCGGCCGACACGATCGCGGACGACGGGCTGCTCGTCGACCAGCTCGGCGCGCTCGCCGAAGCCGCCCGGGAGGCCGGCGTGGTCGCCGCGTACGAAGCGCTTGCGTGGGGCCGCGTCGTGAACCGGTACGGCCATGCGTGGAAACTCGTGAACGCCGTGAACAACCCGCATCTCGGCCTCGCGCTCGACAGCTTCCACACGCTGTCGCTCGACGATTCGCCGGATGCGATCGCCGAGATTCCCGGCGACCGCATCGCATTCGTGCAGATCGCCGATGCGCCGAAACTCGCGATGGACGTGCTCGAATGGAGCCGCCACTACCGCTCGTTCCCGGGCCAGGGCGACTTCGACCTCGCGCGCTTCACCGCGCGCGTGATCGAATCGGGCTACACCGGGCCGCTGTCGCTCGAGATCTTCAACGACGGCTTCCGCGCGGCGCCGACCGCGATCACGGCCGCCGACGGCCATCGCTCGCTGCTCTATCTGGAAGAACTGACACGCGCGCGGCTTGCGCAGGACGGCCGTGCGCCGGCCGCCGGCCAGCCGCTCTTCGCGCCGCCGGCGCCGCCCGCGCACGTCGGGTTCCAGTTCATCGAATTCGCGGTCGACGCGCAGGCGGCGGCGACCGTCGGCGAATGGCTTGGCAAGATGCGCTTCCGGCTCGCCGGCCGGCATCGCTCGAAGGACGTGACGCTGTTCCAGCACGGCGCCGCGTCGATCGTGCTGAACGCGGAGCGCGACTCGTTCGCCGATGTGTTCTTCCAGCGGCACGGGCTGTCGCTGTGCGCGTCGGCGTTTCGCGTCGACGACGCGAAAGTGGCATTCGAACGCGCGGCCGGCTTCGGCTACGCGCCGTTCTCCGGCCGCGTCGGGCCGAACGAGCGCGTGCTGCCGAGCGTGCAGGCGCCGGACGGCAGCCTCGAGTATTTCGTCGACGAAGCGCCGAACGCGCCGACGCTGTATGAATCGGACTTCGTGCTGACCGACATCGACGGCCCGAGCGAAGTCGGCCCGCTGACGGGCATCGACCATGTGTGCCTCGCGCTGCCGGCCGACGCGCTCGACACGTGGATCCTGTTCTTCAAGACGGCGTTCGGCTTCGAGGCCGAGCGCAGCTGGCTCGTGCCCGATCCGTACGGGCTGATGCGCAGCCGCGCGGTGCGCAGCGCCGACGGCTCGGTGCGGATCGCGCTGAACGCGTCGGTCGACCGTCATACGGCCGTCGCCGAATCGCTCGAGCGCTACCACGGCACCGGGCTGAACCACGTCGCGTTCCGCACCGACGACATCGTGAAGACGATCGCCGCGTTCGCGGCCGACGGCGTGCCGTTCCTGCGCATTCCGCCGAACTACTACGACGATCTCGCCGCGCGCTACGCACTGCCGGACGAACTGATCGACACGCTGAGCGCGCACCACCTGCTGTACGACCGCGACGAGCACGGCGGCGAATTCCTGCACGCGTATACGGAACTGGTCGACAACCGCTTCTCGCTCGAGATCGTCGAGCGGCGCGGCGGATACGACGGCTACGGCGCGGCGAACGCGGCCGTGCGGCTCGCCGCGCAGGCGCAGCGCAGGAAATAACGGAAGGACGCGAATCGGGAGTCTGGGGCAGGATCACGCCGCAGCCCGCGCCCGACTCAAAGGGCCGCATCGCGCGTGCACCATCGTGGCGAATCGAGCGGCCGAGAACCAGCCCGCGCGGCTGACCGCGGCCGGGCCGGAAGCCGCGCTCCGTATGACGTTACATACGGTAACCCGTACCGCAGCGCAGCATCCCGTCGCCCGCCACCGTTTTAAGAATCGCTTAAGTCTTCGACGGCACCATCCGCAACCAGTACCCGATGGTTATCCCGAAAAGGAGGAAAGCGATGAGCGCCGTAGAAGCACCCGCGGGCCGCCAGGCCGCGCCCCCTGCAAAGAAGACGATGCTGCGCCGCCTGCTCAGTCATCACGAAATCGCGACGCTGCTCGTGCTGCTGCATGCACCGATCGGCGCGAACGCCAAACCCGAATTGCCCGCGCTGCAGGAAGCCGGCCTCGTCGAGATGATCAAGCTCGACGCCGATACGGCCCCGAGCTTCCGGCTGACCGAAGACGGCACGGCCGTCCTGAAAGGGCTCGGCTACCGCTGAGCCGCCGTTTTCCCCGCTTCCCCGCATCGCCCCGATCCCTGCGACGCGCCGGCCCTTCCGGCGTCTCGCGTCACCCCGCCCGCTCCTGCAGCATCAACCGGTATTCCGTCGGCGTCACGCCGACCGTCGCCTTGAACTGGCGCGTGAACGCGCTGTGATCCGTATAGCCGCATAGCGCTGCGACGTCGGTCACCTTGTCGTGCGTGACGAGCAGCGCGGTGGCCGCATCGAGCCGCGTCTTCAGCAGCACCTGGCGCGGCGTCAGGTGGAACACCTTGTGGAAATAGCGTTCGAGCTGCGCGACCGACATCCCGGCCATCTGCGCGAGATGCTTCAGGTTCAGCGGCTGCACGTAGTGATCCTGGATGTGCTGGACCACGTCGGCGAGCTTGCTGTAGGCCGGATGCGATCCCTCGTGCGCCTTCAGGTCGCGCGAGATGCCCGCGAGGCCGACCACCTTGCCCGCGGCGTCGCGCAGCGGCTCCTTGCAGGTCAGGCACCAGCCCGGCTGGCGGCCCGGATACAGGTGCAGCTCGAGCTGGTCCATCAATTGCTGGCCGGCGTTGATCGTCGCCATGTCCTGCTCGAAATAGCTGCGGCCGAAGCGGCGCGGAAACACTTCGTCGGTCGTCTTGCCGAGCAGGTCGCGCTTGTCCTTGTAGCCGCAGCGCATCGCCAGCGTGCGGTTGACGAGCGCGTAGCGGCCGCTCGCATCCTTCACGAAAAACGCGACGTCCGGCAACGCGTCGAACACCGGTTCGAGCAGGCGGAAGTGCGCGAGCATCGCGCCGAAATCGGCGTTGTCGGGCTGGTAGCGCAACGTGTCGGACAGGCTCATGGGCGGTACGGCAAGCAAGGTCGTCATCCCGGCATCCGCGAAGCGAGTGGCAGATGGCGTCGATTATAGGAGCGCCCCTTCAATCGCGTCGCGCCGATCGCGGGGGCGGGCAAGCTGGCGGCAGCCGTCGCATCGCGCCGCCGATCGGCCGGCATCGGCAAGCGACATACGTTGCGCGCGCAACTACCGCGCTGCGGGTACGGCGGCCGGCCGCGAATCCGCTTGCGCCGCCGCATGCAGTCACGCATGCGCCGATGCCGACCTGCCGCATTGGCGCACCGGCACTGCGCGCCCGGATCCACCATCCTAAAAATGCGGACGTGCAGCGTCTTGGCGCGATTGCGCATTCGACGTGACGATTTCGGCATATATCAGGGTTATCGACGATATGCCGATATCGTCGCCGGCCGCGCACCGAACGCGCAAGACGCGCGCATTTTCGCTATCTAGACTTCGCTTCACGGTCACGAGACGACACCGCGCCGCTGCAGCAATCGGCGCGCACGACCCCGCCGCATCACCCGCAGCGCACGCCGATTCCGGCACAACCCGAGCTGCCAGCGGCGAGTAGGCATGGCCTTCGCATCGGCCTGCCGGCCGAACCGTCTCGCCCGGTTTACCGGCGCCGGCCCGCTAGCCGGCGGCGGCCCAACCACGCCACCAAGGGGAAGTGAAAGTGAAGCTGAAGGTATCGTACGTCGCGCTGGCTGCCGCCTGCGCACTGTCGGGCACGCACGCCATCGCCGCCGACGTCGTCAAGATCGGTTTCGCCGCACCGCTGACCGGCCCGCAGTCGAACTACGGCTCGGACATGCAGAAGGGCGTGCAGCTCGCGATCGCCGACTTCAACGCGACGCGTCCGACGATCGGCGGCAAGCCCGTCACGTTCCAGCTCGACTCGCAGGACGACCAGGCCGACCCGCGCACCGGCACGACCGTCGCGCAGCGGCTGATCGACGACAACGTCCGCGGGATCATCGGCCACTTCAACTCGGGCACCAGCATTCCGGCGTCCGACCTGTACGATCGCGCGGGGCTGCCGCAGATCTCGATGGCGACGTCGCCGCAATACACGGCGCGCGGCTACAAGACGACCTACCGGCTGCTGACGAGCGACGCGCAAGCGGGCCGCATCGTCGGCACGTACGCGGTGAAGACGCTGCGCTTCAAGCGCATCGCGATCATCGACGACCGCACGGCCTACGGCCAGGGTATCGCCGACGAATTCGCGAAGGCCGTCGAGGCGGCGGGCGGCACGATCGTCAAGCGCGACTTCACGAACGACAAGGCGCTCGATTTCTCGGCGATCCTGACCAACCTGAAGGGCGTCAATCCCGACGCGGTCTTCTACGGCGGCGGCGACGCGCAATCGTCGCCGATGATCCGCAAGATGCGCCAGCTCGGGATGAAGTCGGCGTTCGTGACGGGCGAGATGTCGCGCTCGCCGACGTTCCTGAAGGTCGGCGGCGAAGCGGCCGAAGGCGCGATCGTCTACATGGGCGGGCTGCCGAAGGAAAAGATGCCGGGCTTCGCCGGCTACGCGGCACGCTACAAGGCGCGCTTCAACGAAGACGTGATCACGTACTCGCCGTACTCGTATGACGGCACGATCGCGCTGCTCACCGCGATGAAGGACGCGAACTCGACCGACCCGAAGGTGTACACGCCGTATCTCGGCAAGGTGTCGATCAAGGGCGTGTCGGCCCCCAGCATCGCTTACGACACGAAGGGCGACCTGAAGGATGCGCCGGTCACGATCTACAAGGTCGAGCACGGCACGTTCAAGCCGGTCGATACGATCGCCGGCAACTGATACGCGCGACCTGCCCCGGGCGGCGCGGGAAGCGGCTCACCGGTCGCCCGCGCCGCGCACGCTTCGGCCGGACGTCCGAAGCCTTCCTCGGTGCGCACCCGCGCGCGCATTTCGCGCTCCTGTAGAATCCCCCCACCCGCTTTGACGCTTCGTCTGCGCCGCGCCCCATCCCGGTGCGGCGGTGCGTGTTTCGTGCCCTATCCGGCACCCTGCCCGCCTCGACGACGCAAGCCGCGCCTTGTCAGTCCATGCCGATAGCGGGCCCTGGAGACGCAGCACCGACAACAACATTCGAAAACCGATCGTCCTGACCATGCAAGCTTCCGAATTGAGCGGCGTGCCTCGCGCCGCCGAACGCGCGCTCACGCGCAGCGACTACAAGACCCTTGGCCTCGCCGCACTCGGCGGCGCCCTCGAGTTCTACGACTTCATCATCTTCGTGTTCTTCGCACCGGCGATAGGGCAGCTGTTTTTCCCGCACGACATTCCCGACTGGCTGCGCCAGTTGCAGACGTTCGGCATCTTCGCGGCCGGCTATCTCGCGCGTCCGCTCGGCGGCGTGATCATGGCGCACTTCGGCGACCTGTTCGGCCGCAAGCGGATGTTCACGCTGAGCGTGCTGATGATGTCCGTGCCGACGCTGCTGATGGGCCTGCTGCCGACCTACGACTCGATCGGCATCCTCGCGCCGGTGCTGTTGCTGCTGTTCCGCGTGCTGCAGGGCGCGGCGGTCGGCGGCGAAGTGCCGGGCGCGTGGGTGTTCGTGTCCGAGCACGTGCCGTCGCGCCATATCGGTTATGCCTGCGGCACGCTGACCGCGGGCCTCACGGCCGGCATCCTGCTCGGCTCGCTCGTCGCCGCGGGCATCAACAGCCGTTACTCGAGCGCCGAAGTCGGAGCATTCGCATGGCGCATCCCGTTCCTGCTCGGCGGCGTGTTCGGGCTGTTCTCCGTGTACCTGCGCCGCTGGCTGCATGAAACGCCGGTGTTCGCCGAGATGAAGGCGAAAAAGGCGCTCGCGGCCGAGATTCCGCTGAAGGCCGTGCTGCGCGACCACGGCCGCGCGGTGATCGTGTCGATGCTGCTCACGTGGATGCTGTCGGCCGCGATCGTCGTCGTGATCCTGATGACGCCCGCGCTGCTGCAGAAGCAGTTCCACCTGACGCCCGCGACGACGCTGTTCGCGAACAGCGCCGCGACGCTGTGCCTGACGGCCGGCTGCATCACCGCGGGTTCGCTCGCGGGCTGGATCGGCGCGAAGCGCGTGCTCGGCATCGGCGGCCTCGGGCTGGCTGCGTGCTACTACCTGCTGTTCGTGCAGGTCGCGGCGGACGCGTCGACGCTGCCGCTCTACTACGGGATCGCGGGCTTCATGGTCGGCACGATCGGCGCGGTGCCGCTCGTGATGGTCAAGAGCTTCCCGGCCGTCGTGCGCTTCTCGGGCATCTCGTTCTCGTACAACGTCGCCTATGCGATCTTCGGCGGCCTCACGCCGGTGATCGTGTCGCTGATGATGAAGTCGAATCCGCTCGCACCGGTCGTGTACGTCGCGGCGATCTGCGTGCTCGGCGCGATCGCCGTGCAGTTCTCGAAGGATGCGAAGGACGTGAAGGACGCGCACTGAACGCGGCGCACGCGCCCGTTCCATGAACAAAGGGCCGAATCCCGCGGCGTGCGGGATTCGGCCCTTTCGTTTTGCTTCAGCGCAACGGCGCGCGTGCGATCAGCGCAGGCCGCCGTACGACGAACTCGGACGACGCAGGCCGTCGATGCTCGCGCCGCCGGCGCCGGTGACGAACAGCAGCAGAAAACCGCCGGCGATCGCGATGTTCTTCCAGAAGTGGATCACCATCTCGTGCTGGACCGCGGCGTCCGTCGCGTCCCAGAAATTGTGCCCGACCATCGCGGTCGCGACCGTATAGAACGCCAGCAGCAGCGCGAGCGGCTTCACCTTGTAGCCGACGATCAGCAGCAGGCCGCCGAGCCCCTCGATCGCGACGACGATCGGCGCGACGACCTGCGGATACGGCACGTTCAGCCCATGCAGGTAACCGACGAAATCGCCGTAGCCGAGCAGCTTCATCACGCCGCCCCACAGGAACAACGCCGCCAGCGCCAGGCGTGCGAAAAAAATGACGCCGGAATCGACGGAACGCGTCATGCCTCTCTCCTCGTATGCAGTTCGGCCGGCCGCACGGGGCGCGCCCGTGAAGCTCGGGGGCCGCGCGGCCCTGCGGGGCCCGCGGCAAATGGGCCAGCATAGAGGGTCTTTCGGCCGTGTCCAAGAAAAAGGTTGTAGCAAATCTTTACACGGCAGCGGTCGCGCGGCCCGCTTGCGGCGGCACGAAAAAAGCGTTTAGCCCGCGTCGCTCAACAGCACGCCTTTCTTGAAGATGAAGCAGCCGTAACCGCGCAGTTCGCCGGTGACGATCACCGCATACGCCTGCTGCGCGCGCTCGTAGAACGCGAAACGCTCGACGCCCGTGAGCGGCACCGCGCGCCCTTCCGCGCGGTCGATCTCGGCCTGCACCTCGCGCTGCACGGGCGGCACCGCGGCCGCGTCGCCGACGACTTCCATCCGCCATGCGGGCGTGTCGACGTACGTGTCGAGCGGCAGCACGGACAGCACCGCACGCGCGACGCGCGCCGAATCGGCGCCGTCGATCCGCAGCGCGCGGCCGACCACCGTGTGCTCCGCGACGGATTCCGCCGGAAAATTCGCGTCGCAGATCGCGATTTCGTCACCGTGGCCCATCGCGCGCAGCGTGTGCAGGATGTCGGCGTGCAGCAGCGGGTCGAGATTCTTCAGCATGTCGGCTTGTCTCCAGGATCAGGAATGAACGCATAAGTTACCCGATCCCTGTCGCCGCCGGGCAGGTATCGCTCGCTTCACGACGCCGCGACGGGCATTTCGTCGATGAAACCCGTGACCGATGCGAGACGGCCCGACGCATCGACGGTGCCGAAGTCCGAGCCCTTCGCGATCGCCGCGCCGTCGGGCGACACGAGCGCCCACGAGAACCGCAGATGCTGGCCGAACGCGTCGACGTCGGTCGTGCGGCGGAAGCGGTATGCGGGGAAGCGCGCCTGCACGGCCGCGATCATCGTGTCGATGCCCGCGTGGCCGTCGCCGGCCATCAGCGGATCGCGATAGGTCGCATCGCTCGCGTAAGTTGCATCGATCAGCGCGCGGCGGCGCGCGACGTCGGGTTCGTTCCATGCGTCGAAGTAGCGGTCGATCAGGTCGGCGTGAGCGGACTGTGCGGATTGGGCGGTGTTCATGGCGAGGCTCCTTGTGTCGATGAGGGGACGGTGTCGCGAACGTTTCGTGTCCGCGTGCCGCTATCGTCGCCGGCCTCGCGCGGGCGGTCGATTACGTGCGAGGTAAGGAATTCGTGCCGGCCGCGTACGACACGCATGCGCCGCATCGCGAGCCCGCCGCCACAGCAAAAACGGGCGCCCGAAGGCGCCCGCATCGTCTGCCGTCGCCACCGCGCGCGTCAGGTCACCGGCGCCGGATTGAACAGCGTCAGCGCATTCGCGAGCTTCCATTGCTCGGCCCACGTGCGGCGCTTGCCGCTCGCAACGTCGAGCATCAGCCGGAACAGTTCCCAGCCCACGTCCTCGATCGTGGCCGCGCCGGTCGCGATCTGCCCGGCGTCGAGATCCATCAGGTCGTGCCAGCGGCGCGCGAGATCGCTGCGCGTCGCAACCTTGATCACCGGCACCTGCGCGAGGCCGTACGGCGTGCCGCGGCCGGTCGTGAAGACGTGCAGGTTCATCCCCGCCGCGAGCTGCAGCGTGCCGCAGATGAAGTCGCTCGCAGGCGTCGCCGCGTACAGCAGCCCCTTCTGCCGCGCGCGATCGCCGGGGCGCACGACGCCGGCGATCGGCGCGCTGCCCGACTTCACGATCGAACCCATCGCCTTCTCGACGATGTTCGACAGGCCGCCCTTCTTGTTGCCGGGCGTCGTGTTCGCGCTGCGGTCGACGCGGCCGCGCTGCAGGTAGCGGTCGTACCAGTCCATCTCGCGGATGATCTCGCGTGCAATATCCTCGTTCGCCGCGCGCGACGTGAGCTGCGCGACGCCGTCACGCACTTCCGTCACCTCGGAGAACATGATCGTCGCGCCCGCGCGCACGAGCAGGTCGGCCGCGAAGCCGACGGCCGGGTTCGCGGTGAGCCCCGAGAACGCGTCGCTGCCGCCGCACTGCACGCCGACGACGAGATCCGACGCGGGGCACGTCTCGCGGCGGCGGCGGTTCAGCCGCTCGAGATGCGATTCGGCCATCGTCATGATCGAGTCGATCATCGAGTTGAAGCCGACGTGCGCGGCGTCCTGCAGGCACACGACGCCGCCGTTGTCGGTCGCGCCGTCGGCGGCCACCGGAATCGTGCCGGGCGGCAGCAGGCGCTCGGGCTGCAGCTTCTCGCAGCCGAGGCTCACGGTCATCACCTCGCCGCCGAAGTTCGGGTTCAGGCTGATGTTGCGCAGCGTGCGGATCGGGATGTCGGCGTCGGGCGCATCGATCGCGACACCGCAACCGTACGTGTGCTCGAGCCCGACCACGTCGTCGACGTTCGGGTAGCGCGGCAGCAGCTCGGCCTTGATCCGCTTCACCGCATGCTCGACGACGCCCGACACGCACTGCACGGTCGTCGTGATCGCGAGGATGTTGCGCGTGCCGACCGAGCCGTCGGCATTGCGGAAGCCCTCGAACGTATAGCCTTCGAGCGGCGCCAGCGGCGGCGCGGCACGCGTCGCGAGCGGCAGGTCGTCGAGCCCCGGCGGCTCGGGCATGCGCATCGTGCGCTCGTTGACCCAGCTGCCGCGCCGCAGGTCGGTCAGCGCATAGCCGATCACCACGTTGTAGCGGACGATCGGGTCGCCGGCCGCGAGGTCGGCAAGCGCGACCTTGTGCCCCTGCGGCACGCCTTCGCGCAGCGTCAGCCCGTCGGCGAACGTCGCGCCTTCGCGCAAACCGCCGTCGTTGACGACGATCGCGACGTTGTCGTCCGGATGCACGCGGATGTAGAGAGGAGAAGCAGTCATCGGAATTTCCTGGAAGCGACCGGTCATATCGTTAGTCATCATACGACACTCGGCCTCAACCAGGGATTCTGCGTAAACCCTTATCCGGAAAGACCCTACTATCGACCGACCAGCAAACCGCTTGCGCCACCTTTCCCCTCGTTGTACGATGACATACAACGACATCGCCAATGTGGCTCGTATGCCGTTCCCGACGAACCCAGCACTCGCGCTAGACGGACGACCCAACCATGACTTCACCGCAAGAACTCAAACAAATCATTTCCCACGGCCTGCTGTCGTTTCCGCTGACCGACTTCGACGCCGACGGCAACTTCCGCCCGACCACCTATGCCGAGCGCCTCGAATGGCTGGCGCCGTATGGTGCGAGCGCGCTGTTCGCGGCCGGGGGCACCGGTGAATTCTTCTCGCTCACGCAGCGCGAGTATTCGGACGTGATCCGCGTCGCGACGGAAACCTGCAAGGGCAAGGTGCCGATCCTCGCCGGCGCGGGCGGCGCGACGCGCGTCGCGATCGAATATGCGCAGGAAGCCGAACGCCTCGGCGCGAGCGGCGTGCTGCTGATGCCGCACTACCTGACCGAAGCGAGCCAGGAAGGGATCGCCGACCACGTCGAGCAGGTGTGCCGCGCGCTGAAGATCGGCGTCGTGGTGTACAACCGCGCGAATTCGAAGCTGAACGCCGACATGCTCGAGCGCCTTGCCGACCGTTGCCCGAACCTGATCGGCTTCAAGGACGGCGTCGGCGAAATCGAAAGCATGGTCACGATCCGCCGCCGCCTCGGCGACCGGTTCGCGTACCTCGGCGGGCTGCCGACGGCCGAAGTCTATGCCGCCGCGTACAAGGCGCTCGGCGTGCCGGTGTACTCGTCGGCGGTGTTCAACTTCATCCCGAAGACGGCGATGGAATTCTACGAAGCGATCGCGAAGGACGACCACGCGACGGTCGGCCGCCTGATCGACGATTTCTTCCTGCCGTACCTGAAGATCCGCAATCGCCGCGCGGGTTATGCGGTCAGCATCGTGAAGGCGGGCGCGAAGCTCGTCGGCCACGACGCGGGCCCCGTGCGCGCGCCGCTCGTCGACCTCACCGACGATGAAGCGGCGGAGCTCGACGTGCTGATCAAGAAGATGGGCCCGCAGTAAGCGGCGGTGGCCGGCGCGGCGCCTGCATCGGCGCCGCGGCCGGCTCGCCGTTACGCAGTGCGCAACGTTTTTGTGTCGCGGCCGGTTTGTACCTGCCGCGGTCGTTTGTATCGGTAATCGTGCACGCATCCGCCGCGATGCGTGCGGCGTCGCAGCGCTCCGCCCGACGCCACCCGCTTCGCGGGCCGGCCGCCTCCGTCACATCTGCGCGATGATCCCGACGATCCGGTAGCGCACGTTCCCCAGCTTGACCCGCGTTGCCTCGATCTGGTCCTGCGCGCCCGTACGCGCACGCGCCTTCGATTCGCCGTCGAGGATCTGCCCGAGCACATCGCGATCGACGACCGCGTCGAAGAACCGGCCGACCGTGATCGTCGCCGACTGCTTCGCGGTCGCGAGCTGGCTGTTCGCCTGCGTCAACGCTTCGGCGCGCAGGCCCTGGTCGCGTTCGTCGATGCTGCGCCGGTATTGGAGCGCGAACACCAGCGCTTCCATGTCCTGCCGGAAACGTCGGACGGCCTGCCCGAACATGAGCGAATGCGCGTCGGCGCCCGTGACGAGCCGCCCCTGATTGATCGTCAGGTCGAATTCGCTGCCGCCCAGGTCCCGCTGGAATTCCAGCAACGCGTTCGCGAGCACGCGCCCTTCGCTGTATTGGCCGATCTGGGTGCGCACGGATTTCGCGACGTCGCCGATCGCTTTCCACAATCCGGCCGCGAACAGGTGATCGCCACGCTTGTTGATGTTCATCGGAGGGTTCCCTCGTTGTCTTTTGTCGGTCTCTCAGGCTCGCCCGCGAACCGTGCGGCCCGGGGCTTCGCTACTGTAGGAGAAATTCGGGCGACGCGGAAGACGGCAAGATCGACGACAGCCCGGCCCCCCGGTGCCGCCGCTCACCCCGCCCGCCCCACCGTGCTGCACCGACATGCTCCCGGTCATCTCCCCCTCAGCGCGAGGCATCACAATCGACATCAATCGGTGACATAATTGATGCACCTATCGTTTCGGAAGCCGATCATGCGCACCACCTTATCCCTGGACGACGCCCTGCTCGCCAAAGCGCAGCAGTTGACTGGCGTCACCGAAAAGTCGGCGCTGGTAAGAGAAGCACTGCGCGCGCTGATTGCCCGCGAAAGCGCACGACGGCTGGCTCGTCTCGGCGGCACCGAACCCGATCTCGAACCCGTGCCGCGCCGCCCGTCGGAGCCAGCATGATTCTTGTCGACACGTCCGTCTGGATCGATCACCTGCGAGCCGGTGATGCAGCGCTCACTACGCTGCTCGAAGCCGAGCGGGTATTGATCCATCCGTTCGTCGTCGGCGAGCTTTCGCTCGGCAGCCTGCGCGATCGCCAGACCGTGCTGGACGCGCTGCGCGACCTCCCCGCTGCCACCTCGGCAACCGACGACGAAGTTCAACGCATGATCGATGTCGTGCCGCTTCACGGACTCGGCATCGGTTACGTCGACGCGCACCTGCTCGCTTCAGTCAGACTGACCAGCGGCAGCAAGCTGTGGACACGCGACCGGCGCCTGCTGGCCGCAGCCGACCGCCTGCAGCTCGCCGCTCGCCCCGCCCACTGACCCGACGAGATCGACGGCACGAACACCCGCCATGCAAAAAGGCGGAAGCGGCCCACCGGCCACTTCCGCCTTTCTGTTTCTCTGCCCCGGCGCACCAACCACCGGGTATCGTGCCCTCAATCGATCCGACCCGTCACTCCGCCTTCCCGTCCCGCAGACGCGGAATCGCGAGCGGATTGCCTTCCTGCAGCCCTTCGGGCAGCAGGTCGTCCGGGAAGTCCTGGTAGCACACGGGCCGCAGGAAGCGCTCGATCGCCGTCGCGCCGACCGACGTGACGGCGGGGTTCGACGTCGCGGGGAACGGCCCGCCGTGCACCATCGCATCGCACACCTCGACGCCGGTCGGATAACCGTTGACGAGCAGGCGCCCGGCCTTGCGTTCGAGGATCGGCAGCAGCCGGCGCGCGAGCGGCTTGTCGTCGGCGTCCATCTGCAGCGTGGCCGTGAGTTGGCCTTCGAGCGCGTCGAGCACACGCGCGACTTCGTCGAGATCGCGGCAGCGCACGATCAGCGACGCCGGCCCGAACACCTCGTGGCTGAACGCCGGCTCGGCCAGGAACGCCTGCGCGCCGACTTCATACAGCGCGCCGCCCGCCTGGCATTCGGTCTGCGCGGCCTCGCCCGCACCGATTTCGCGCACGCCCGGCAGTTCGGCCAGCTTGCCGCGGCCGTTGCGATACGCATCGGCGATGCCGCGCGTGAGCATCACGCCGGCCGGCTTCTTCGCGAGCGCCTGCGCGGCGACGGTCTCGAAGCGGTCGAGGTCGGGGCCGTCGATCGCGAGTACGAGGCCGGGGTTCGTACAGAACTGGCCGACGCCGAGCGTCAGCGAATCGACGAAGCCCGTCGCGATCGCGTCGCCGCGCGCGGCGAGCGCGGCCGGGAACAGCACGACGGGATTGATGCTGCTCATTTCCGCGTAGACGGGAATCGGCTGCGGGCGCGCGTTCGCGAGCTGCACGAGCGCCATGCCGCCCTGCCGCGAACCGGTGAAGCCGACGGCCTGGATCGCCGGATGGCTGACGAGCGCCGCGCCGGTCACGCGGCCGGGGCCGATCAGCAGCGAGAACACGCCGGCCGGCATCCCGCATTTCGCGACGGCGGCGCGGATCGCGCGGCCGACCAGCTCGGACGTGCCGAGGTGCGCTTCGTGCGCCTTCACGATCACCGGGCAGCCGGCCGCGAGCGCCGACGCCGTATCGCCGCCGGCCACCGAGAACGCGAGCGGGAAGTTGCTCGCGCCGAACACGGCGACGGGCCCGAGCCCGACCTTCTGCAGCCGCAGGTCCGCGCGCGGCAGCGGCGTGCGCGCGGGCTGCGCGGGATCGATCGACGCGGCGAGGAAGCGCCCGTCGCGCACGACGCGCGCGAACAGCCGGAGCTGGCCGACGGTGCGGCCGCGCTCGCCCTGCAGCCGCGCGACGGGCAGGCCCGTTTCGGCGTGCGCGCGCTCGATCAGCGCGTCGCCGAGCGCGACGATTTCATCCGCGATCGCGTCGAGAAACGCCGCGCGGGCCGCGAGCGGCTGCGCGCGGTACGCATCGAACGCGTCGCGCGCGAGTTCGCACGCGCGGTCGACGTCGGCCTGCGTCGCGACACCGAACGCCGGCGCATCGATCGGTGCGCCCTTCGTCGGGTCGAACGCGAGCAGGTTACCGGCCGAGCCGGTCACCGCTTCGGCGCCGATCAGCATCTCTCCAGTCAGTTGCATGGGGTGTGCTCCGTGGTTCGTTCGGGAATGGTCCGTCAATTGTATCTCAACAGATACGATGTCTGCCGACAGCATGGCAGCATTCTCACCGCCTGCGATGGCGTCGACGATACACCGGAAAACCTTGTGCAGTCAGCATAAGCGCGTCTTTCCCATATTGTGATGACGATCCTCAAAGGGAAAACCCGAAGTTTCTGAATTCGGGCTTTCTCAATAAACTTTCAGCCATGTTATACGACGACGTACATTTAAAGTGAACGACCACACCTCTCCCCGCGATCTTCCGATCGAACTCGCCGGCAGCGCGCGCCGCACTGCCGTGCGCTACTGGATCCTGGCGATGCTGTTCGTCGTCACGACGCTCAACTACGCGGATCGCGCGACGCTGTCGATCACCGGTACGCCGATCCGCAAGGCGTTCGGCATCGATCCGGTGACGATGGGCTATATCTTCTCGGCGTTCAGCTGGGCGTACGTGCTCGCGCAACTGCCGAGCGGCTGGCTGCTCGACCGCTTCGGCGCGCGGCGCGTGTATGCGGCGAGCATTTTCCTGTGGTCGGCGTTCACGCTGCTGCAGAGCACGATCGGCCTCGGCGGCAGCGCCGCGTTCGCGGTCGCCGCGCTGTTCGCGATGCGCTTCGCGGTCGGCATCGCCGAGGCGCCCGCGTTCCCCGCCAACGCGAAAGTCGTCGCGAGCTGGTTCCCGACCGCCGAGCGCGGCACGGCGTCGGCGATCTTCAACGCCGCGCAGTATTTCGCGGCCGTGGTGTTCTCGCCGCTGATGGCGTGGCTCACGCATGCGTACGGCTGGCACCACGTGTACCTGTGGCTCGGCCTCGCTGGCATTGCGCTTGCGTTCCTGTGGCTGCGCGTGATGAAGGATCCGGCCGACCATCCGGCCGTGAACCGCGCGGAGCTCGACCATATCGAGCAGGGCGGCGGCCTCGTGCGGTCGAAGTCGCGCGGCACCGGTCCGGCGTCCGAAGGCAGCCGCGTCGCCGGCTGGTACTACGTGCGCCAGCTGCTGTCGAACCGGATGCTGATCGGCGTCTATCTCGGCCAATACTGCGTAAACGTGCTCACGTACTTCTTCCTCACGTGGTTCCCGATCTACCTCGTGCAGGCGCGCGGCATGTCGCTGCTGAAGGCCGGTTTCATGACGTCGCTGCCCGCGATCTGCGGGTTCCTCGGCGGCGTGCTCGGCGGAATGCTGTCGGACGCGCTGATCCGCCGCGGCGTGTCGCTGACGCTCGCGCGCAAGATCCCGATCGTCGGCGGGATGTTGCTGTCGATGGTCATCATCGGCTGCAATTACGTCGACAGCGAAGCGCTCGTGATCGCGCTGATGGCCGTGTCGTTCTTCGGCAAGGGGATCGGCTCGCTCGGCTGGGCCGTCGTCGCGGATACCGCGCCGAAGGAAGCGATCGGCCTGTCGGGCAGCCTGTTCAACATGTTCGGCAACACGGCCGGCATCGTCGCGCCGATCGCGATCGGCTACCTGGTCGGCGCGAGCGGCTCGTTCAACGGCGCGCTCGTGTTCGTCGGGCTGAACGCGCTCGTCACGGTGTTCAGCTATCTCGTGATCGTGAAGGACATCAGGCGCGTCGAGCTGCATCATCGCGACGCTTGAGCTTCGGCGGAAAATTTCGGCGGAAAAGGATGGAAGACGACGGCGGCCGCGTAAAAGCGGCCGCCGTTCTTGCGTCAGGTCGCGGAATGCACGACGCGCAGCATGTCGTGCACGCCGGATGTCATCAGCGCGAGGAACGCGAGCAGGCCGACGTAGCAGAGCGCGTACGTCGTCTTCGTCTCGATCGACGTCGCGTAGTACACGCGGTTCTCCGGCGCGTCGGGATCGTAGCGCCACGCGCGCTTCAGTTGCGGCAGCGCGAGGATCGCCATCACGATCAGCAGCGGGCTCGGGCGATACACGAACAGCGCGATCAGCACCGGCACGCCCGCGAACCAGATGCGCGGCGACAGCACCGCGGTGATCCGCCCGCCATCGAACGGTGACAGCGGAATCATGTTGAACAGGTTCAGGAAGAAGCCCGTGTACGACAGCGCGAGCAGCAGGTTGCTGTCGTAGTGGCGTGCAGCCGCGTAGCAGGCCAGCGCGCCGAGCGTGCCGACGAACGGCCCGGCGAGCCCGACGTACGCTTCGGTTTCCGCGTCGTGCGGCATCTCCTTCAGCTGGATCCATGCGCCGACGAACGGGATGAACGTCGGCAGCCCGACGTCGAGCCCGCGCCGCTGCGCGGCCAGGTAGTGGCCGGCCTCGTGCACCAGCAGCAGCGCGACGAAACCGGCCGCGAACCGCCAGCCGTAGAACAGCGCGTAGACCGCGATCGACGCCAGCATGGTGCCCGCCGAAACGAGCACCTTGCCGAGCTTGAGGCCGCCGAAGATCAGCAGCAACAGCTTCGTCATTCCTTGCGCTCCGTGCCGGTTGCGTCGGACGCATCGGCGACGGCCGGCACCGCGGCCGCCTTCGGCTTGCGCCCGAAGAAGCGCTTCAGCGCCGCGCCGCCGGCCAGCAGCGCGACCGCGCCGATCTTGAAGAACTTCACCGCGAATGCGCCGATCAGCGCGAGCAGGCCGAGCTTCTTCGCGCCGACGCCGACGATCAGCGCCGCGAGGCCGTACTTCGCGACATGGTCGGTCGACTTGTTGAAATCGGCATAGCGCTTGCCGTCGTTGAAGCTGATGTTCGACAGCAGGCCGTCGGCCGACGCCTTGTACTTCGGCAGATCGGCCAGTGTCGACGCCATCGTCAGCGACAGGTAGCCGTCGCGGCCGAGCACGAGCGTCCGGTAGTTCACGCCGTCGTTCGCGGCGTTCGGCGCCGCGCCCTTGTCGCGGATGATCGCGGACCACACGAGCCGGTGCGTGGCCGCGTCGTACGCGGGCGCTTTTGCCCAGCCGACCACCTCGGTTTCGGGCAGGCCGCGTTCCTTGCGTGCCGGGTTGTTTTCCTCGGTGCCGGCCTGCAGGTTCTTCAGCAGTTCGTCGGGCTTCCAGTCCTTCGCGTCGTCGTCGCGGATGTAGCCGCTCGGCTCGAACGACACGACCGAAATCCAGTCGGCGTCGGGATCGTCGGGCAGCACGAGGCCGACCAGCTTCGATTCGTCGATCGAGTTGCCCATCGAACGCAGGTAGCGGCCGGCTTCGGCGGCCGGCACGAACGACTCGCCGGCCTTCAGCTTCAGCACGGCTTCGTGCTTCACGTCGATGTCGGTCGGCCCTTTGACGACGGCCTCGTTGGCGGCCGCGGCGGCGGCCCTCATTTCCACCTGCGCAGCTTCGGTCTGCGCATGGCCGCTGGTCGCGGCGAGTGCGAGCGTCGCCACGCAGGCGAGCCGCACGGCAAGCGTTTTCATTTTCATTGTTGGATTCCCCTGGAATGCCTTGTTGTAAACGTGCGCGGAACCGGCCCATGCATTGTCGTCGCGGGTCCGGAATCGCCTCTCAGGCGGCACGGAAGCTATGGTAACGCAGCGCCGGGGGCGACCGGGGAGCCGCATGCACAACGGGCCGCCGACCGCTGAAGCCAGCGGTCGGCGACGCGCGTCGGATCGGAATGCTTACCTTGCAGGTAATACCCGGCGCGTACAGGATTGCCTATCATCTGCGCATGAACCCGACCGCCACCCTCTCCTCGCCCTCCCCGTCCGCCGGCCGCGCGTCCGGCATCGGCCCGCTGCTGCGCACGTGGCGCCAGCGCCGGCGCCTGAGCCAGATGGCGCTCGCGCTCGACGCGGAAGTCTCGGCGCGCCACCTGAGCTTCGTCGAATCGGGCCGCGCGCAGCCGAGCCGCGAGATGGTGCTGCATCTCGCGGAACGGCTCGACGTGCCGCTGCGTGAACGCAATGCGCTGCTGGTTGCGGCCGGCTTTGCACCGCTCTTTCGCGAGCGGCCGTTCTCGGATCCGCAGCTGGATGCCGCACGTCACGCGGTGGAAGCCGTGCTGCGCGGCCACGAACCGTACCCGGCGCTCGCGGTCGACCGCCACTGGACGCTGCTCGCCGCGAACCGGATGCTCGGCGCGCTGGTCGCGCAGGCCGATCCGTCGCTGCTGCAGCCGCCCGTCAACGTGCTGCGGCTGAGCCTGCATCCTGACGGCCTCGCGTCGCAGATCGTCAACTGGCATGAATGGCGCGCGCACATCCTGCATCGGCTGCAGCGGCAGATCGATGCGAGCGGCGACCGCACGCTGCATGCGCTGCGCGACGAGCTCGCCGCGTATCCGGCGCCGGCCGGCCAGCCCGACGACGCGCACGCGCGCACCGACTTCGCGGATATTGCCGTGCCGCTGCGGCTGCGCACCGCGGGCGGCGAGCTGACGTTCTTCAGTACGACGACAGTGTTCGGCACGCCGGTCGACGTGACGCTGTCGGAACTCGCGATCGAGGCGTTCTTTCCGGCGAATCCGGAGACGGTGGACGCGATGCGGAAGCTGGCGGACGCGTTGGCGGCGTAGTCGCAAGCGCGCAGCGGAGATTGACGGAAGCCGACGCCCGAACGCCCGCTTCCGCGCCCAGGACCGGTATGCCGGCGGTCGGCGCAACCATCAAGACGACGCACTTTCCCCAAAGCATAGAGATCGGGCGCCATGGCAAACATGGGCGCTGGCGAGTCCTATCAAAATGCGTCGTCGCATCTCAATGCTGCAGATCCGGGACGCGTCCGCGTTCCGGAAAACGTCAAATGTAGCGGCCCCCGTGCCATTTCCCCTTGGACTCACTCCGCCGAATGTCAAATTTGTTTAGTACATCTTTTCAATTGGACTGTATTCGAACAAGGGCTTCGGTAAATAAATCGCGAATGCACTGCGATCGGGAAATCGTGAGAACGACAAGCGAGCCACAACACAATTTTTATATCGAGCCTAGGAAAAACATGAGCAAGATGCATCGAGGGTTGGGGAATCCGGCACTGCGCGCGCCGGCGAAGTCGAAAGCAGCGCTGGCCATCGCCGTGAGCGCAGCGGTTGTCGCATTCGCGGCTTCCGCACCCGCGCGCGCCGACTATGTGCAGAACGGGACGTCGACCGAAACGTCGGCTGGCTGTGTCGGCAACATCGCCATCTCGGGAAGCGGCACGTATCCGGCCGCTGCAACGGGCTGCGACAACGTGGCGATCGGCACTGCGGCAGTCGCGAATTCGGGCTCGTCGACCGGAGCCTATAGCGAAACCGTCGCGATCGGCCGCATGGCGGCCGCGACCGGTACGTTTGCGACGGCCGTCGGCGGAAATGCCGTGGCAACCGGCGACCAGGCGACGGCGATGGGAGCGGCCGCAAGCGCGGTCGGAACCCAGGCGACGGCAGTCGGCAACGGAGCCATCGCGAACGGCACGACGGCATCCGCCTTCGGCCAGGGCGCGTTCGCCGTCGACCAGTCGACGGCGGTCGGGCAAAGCGCCAGCGCCACCACGACATTCTCCACGGCCGTGGGCAAGGGCAGCATTGCGGCCGGCGGTACGTCGCTCGGCTTTCAGGCAAACGCCGGCGCGAACGATGCGGTAGCGCTCGGCGTCGACAGTTCGGCTTCTGCTGTCGGGAGCATCGCCATTGCGCGTGCGACGGCATCCGCAGTGAATGCAGTCGCGATCGGCGAAGGCGCGAACGCCGCCGATGCGAATTCCGTCGCACTGGGCTCGAACGCGTCGACGCGCGCTTTCACGACCGTCAACAGCGTGACGCTCAACGGCGTCAGCTACGGCGGCTTCGCGGGCACGCCCGTGGGTGTGGTCAGCGTCGGCAGCGCGGGCGCCGAGCGTCAGATCGTGAACGTCGCGGCCGGCGCAATCAGCGCGACCAGCACGGATGCAGTCAACGGCTCGCAGCTCTTCTCGATCGCAAATCAAGTGTCGACGTTGACGGCGGACCTCGCCAGCCTCACGACGACCGTCGGCAAGATCTCGTCGAGCGTCCCGAGCGGCACGGTCGCCGATGGCACGGGAACCGCCATCGGCAGGAACACCGTTGTCAGCGTGCCGAACGGCACGGCGGTCGGCAACGGCGCGAACGTGTCCGGCGACAACGGCACGGGCGTCGGCGTCAATTCGACCGTCACGGGGACGAACGGAACGGCCATCGGCACGAATTCGAAAGTCACCGCGTCAAACGGAACGGCCATCGGCACCGGCTCGAATGTATCGGGCACGGATTCGACAGCCATCGGCACGAACAGCCGGGCCACCGCGAACAATGCGGTGGCGCTGGGCGCGAACTCGGTTGCCGATCGGGACAACACGGTATCGATCGGTTCGCCCGGTGCCGAACGTCAGTTGACCAACGTGGCCGACGGCACCGCGCCCACGGACGGCGTGAACGTGCGCCAGTTGAACGGTGCGATCAATTCCGTCCGCGAGGAAATGTCGAAGTATCGCAAGGACGCGAATGCCGGCACGGCAAGCGCGATTGCAATGGCAAACCTGCCGCAGGCGGTGCTGCCCGGCGAGAAGGTGGTCGCCCTCGGCGGCGGCACGTATGGCGGCCAAAGCGCAATGGCGGTCGGCCTTTCCGTCGCCACGGCGAAATGGCTGGTCAAAGGCTCGGTGACGACGGCCGTGTCGGGCCACGGCTCGTTCGGCGCGGGCGCCGGCGTCGGCTACCGCTGGTAATCCAGCTGCAGCGGCAACGCGTCGGGAGCTGTTTCCCGACGCCCGCAGGCCGGCCATCGGCGCCCATGCGCCGACGACATGACGGCGTGGCCCGTGCGGCCCGCCGTTATGTCACGTATACAGCGACGCCGGCGGCAATTCTCCCGTCAGCGCGAATCGGCCGACATCGCGCAGCCGATAGTCGAGCGGATCGTGCAGCGTATGCGTGCGCGCATTCCGCCAGAAGCGGTCGAGGCCGAGCGACGCAGCCGTCGCACGCGCGCCGCATGCGTCGAACAGCGCCTCGCCGTTGTCGAGCGCCGCGCGCTGCGCGACGATCTTCGCGTCCGATACCGCAAGCGCCACCTCCGCTCGCTCGTCCGCCGTCAGCGCATCGTGCCGCGCCCACGCGTGCTGCAACGCGCCGGCCGCGCGATCGGCCAGCGCCGCCGCGGCAACGGCCCGCACGCGCATGTCGCCGAAGCGCTGCAGCGTGTACGGATCGTCGCTCGCCTGCGCGGCGTCCGAGTGAATCCACGGCCGGCCATGCTTCAGCACATAATCGCGTGCCTCGACCAGCGCGCCTTCCGCGAGCCCGACGAACAGGTTCGTCAGCACGAGCTGCGACACGAGCGTGCGCAGCGTCGCGCGCGGCGTCGGCGGCGTCTCTGAACGGTGCAGCACCTCGTCCGGGGCGAGCGTCACGCCGTCGAAGCGCACGCTGCCGCTATCGGTCTGGCGCTGGCCGATCGGATCCCAGTCCTCGTTGACCGTGATCCCGTCACGATCGGTCGGCACCACGCCGAACACGGTGCGGCCGGTTTCCGGATCGTGCGCGGACACGGTCATCCGCTGCGAGCCGCGCGTGCCCGAACAGAAGCCCTTCACGCCGTCGAGCCGGTAGCCGCCGTCCGGCGTCGCGGTGGCCACCAGCCGCGTGTCGAGCGGATTGACCGCGTTACCCCACCACCAGCGCTGCTCGACCGTGCCGCGCAGATAACGTTCGCGCTGCGCGGCGCTGCCCCACACGTCGACGCTTACCACCTGCAGGCACTGGAACCCGACGAGATGCGCAAGCGCACTGTCGACGCGCGCGATCTGCCGGATCGCATCGTAGATCGCGGGCCACGCGGCTTCCTGCCCGCCGAACGCGCGCGGCACCGCGAGCGTCAGCAGGCCCGCGTCGGCGAGCCACTGTTTCTCCTGCGCCGCGTGACCGCCCGCGCGGTCACGTGCGGCGGCGGTTGCACGCAGTGCGTCGAGCGCGCGCGTCAATGCGCTCCGGTCGAACGCCGGCGCATCGTCGGTGTCCGGCGCAAACGTCGCCGGGCCGCGTGGATCGTTCATGCGACGGCTTCCTGTCGAGCAGCTTCCTGCGCAACGGCTTCGCCCGACAGCGGCACGAGCGCGCCGAGCCGGCGGCCGGTCAGCCGCGACAGGATCTCGCGCCGCCAGTCGTCGTAGATCGCGCGGTATTCGGCGATATCCGCACCGAACACATGCGCGGTATGCGCGTACTCGTCGTGCAGATAACCGTCGAGCCGCGCCTGCGTTTCCTCGTCGGCCGCGATCACGCGATCGATCAGCGCGTCGCGCTCCGCCGCCGGCAGCGCGGCGAGCTTGTCGAACCACCACTGGACGATCTGCACGCGATGCCACTCCTCGTCCGGCCGGATCCGGTTCTCGCCGTGCTCGCGCATCGCGCCGTCGCCGATGCGGCCGGTCTTGCGCTGGATCCACAGCTTCGCGAGGATGTGCAGCTCGTAATGCCATTCGAACGCGAGAAACCCCGCGACGTCGCGCACCGCGATATCGCCGATGCGCGTCCAGTGCGCGGCGACGAGCCGGTCGACTTCCGGCAGCGGATCGCGCCCCGTCAGTTCGGTCACGCGCTCGCGGCCGATCACCGCATGCGCGCCGTCGTCGCCGAGCTGGCGCGACAGGATCAGCTGGAAATGCGGATCGTCGCGGAACAGCGTGTCGATCGCCTTCGCGACGACCTGCACGATGAACAGGTCGTGCGACGCCATCTTCGTGTAGTAGTCGGCGACGGCGGCCAGCTCGTCCGCGTTGGCCGGCTCGCGCGGCGGCGTGGCGAGTTTGTCGGGGAAGCCGGGACGATGGCGTCGCGCCACGTCGAGAAACAGCGCTTCCTCGAATTGTCCGTTCCATTCGCGCGGCGCGCCGATGGGCAAGGTCATAGGGTTCGTTCTCTCAGGATCATGAATGAAACGAGCGGGTGCTTGTGGCACTGCTCAGGTACGCCGGGTCACGCGTCGGACCAGGCGGTCGCCCGTGATTTGCACGGCCGAGACGAGCGCGATCAGGATCACGATCACGGTCGCCATGACGGTGGTGTCGAAACGCTGGTAGCCGTAGCGGATCGCGAGATCGCCGAGCCCGCCCGCGCCGACGGCGCCCGCCATCGCGGTCGAGCCGATCAGCGCGACGACGGTGATCGTGAAGCCGCCGAGCATGCCGGGCAGCGCCTCCGGCAGCAGCACGTGCCACACGATGTGGCGGCGCTTCGCGCCCATCGCGAGCGCGGCCTCGATCAGCCCGCGATCGACCTCGCGCAGGCTCACTTCGGCGATCCGCGCGAAAAACGGGATCGCGGCGATCGACAGCGGCACGACGGCCGCCCATACGCCGATCGTCGTGCCGATCAGCACGCGCGTGAACGGCAGCAGCGCGACGAGCAGGATGATGAACGGCGTCGAGCGGAACACGTTGACGAGCGCGCCGAGCACCGCGTTCACGCCGCGCCGCGCGTAGATGCCGCCGGGCGCGGTCGTCACGAGGATCACCGCGAGCGGGATGCCGATCAGCGCCGCGATCGCGGCCGACGCGGCGACCATCGACAGCGTGTCGCGGATCGCGTCGAGCAGTTCGGGCCACCAGAGCTCAAACATAGCCGAGCACCTCCGCGTGATTTGCATGGCGGCGCGCGCGTTCGAGCAGCGCGGCAACCGCGCCGCGTGCAGACTGTGCGCCCGCATCGTCCGCACCGGGCGAAGCCGCGATCACGAGCCGCCCTTGCGCATGCCCCTGGATGCGCTCGATCCCGCCGTGCAGGAAACGCACGGAGCCGCCGAGCGCCGCCGCGAGCGCGCCGACGTCCGGCTCGCCGCCGCTCTCGCCCGTATAACGAACGTCGAGCACGACCTGCGCGCCGTCCGGCAACGCGGCCTGCTCGGGCAACGGCTGCACGCGCGCGGCCAGTTCGGCCGGCAGGTCGTGCACCAGCGTGCTGAGCAGCGCGCGCGTCGCGCCGTGGCGCGGATCGCCGAACACGCGCCACACCGGGCCCGTTTCGACGACTTCGCCCTGTTCGATCACCGCGACCGTGTCGCACACCGCGCGGATCACCTCCATCTCGTGCGTGATCAGCACGATCGTCAACCCGAGGCGGCGGTTGATGTCGGCGAGCAGCGCGAGGATTGACTGCGTCGTCTCGGGGTCGAGCGCCGACGTCGCCTCGTCGCACAACAGCACCTCGGGATCGTGGACCAATGCCCGCGCGATTCCGACGCGCTGCTTCTGCCCGCCCGACAGGCTCGCCGGATACGCGTCGCGCTTCGCGGTCAGCCCGACGAGTTCGAGCAGCGCGTCGACCTTGCGCACGCGCTCGGCCTTCGGCACGCCGGCGATCTTCAGCGGCAGCGCGACGTTCTCGAATACCGTCTTCGCGGACAGCAGGTTGAAATGCTGGAACACCATGCCGGTGCGGCGGCGCAATGCGACGAGCCCGTCCTCGTCGAGCGCGCCGACGTCGACGCCTTGCACGCGCACGCGGCCCGAGCTCGGCCGTTCGAGGCCGTTCAGGAGCCGCAGCAGCGTCGACTTCCCGGCGCCGCTGCGGCCGATGATCCCGAACACCTCGCCGCGCCGCACGTCGAGCGTCACGTCGCGCAGCGCGGCGGCCTGGCCGCGCGGCGTCGCGAACACCTTGCCGACCTGCTCCAGCGACACGGCCGCACCATCGGCCGGCGCAGCCGTTGTCTCATGCACCGTTGCTGCGGCGCCTGCGCGCGCGGCCGATGCGTCGATGAAACCCAGCGTATCGAACAATTGCGTCATCGCTTCGCTCCGTCACGTTCAGGCGTGCGCGGGATGCGCGGGTTCGGGCGCGGCGGCCGGCCGATGCTGTGCGCCGGTGTGCCATGCAGGCAGGCGTGCGCCCGCGCCGAACAGCTTCTCGCGCAGCGTCGGCGCGGGATCGTAGTCTTCCTTGTAGACGCCGCGGTTCTGCAGCTCGGGCACGACCCAGTCGACGAAATCCTCGAACGACTCGGGCATCACGGTGCGCGTCAGGTTGAAGCCGTCGATGCCCGTCTCGTCGATCCACGACTGCAGCTCGTCCGCGACCTGCGACGGCGAACCGACGATCGGCGCGTAGCGGCCGCCGAGCGACATCTGTTCGAGCATCCGGCGCACGGTCCACGTGCCGGTCGTGCTCTTGCGCGAGATCGCGTCGACGGCCGACTGGATCGAATCGGTCTTCACGTACGAGATCGGTTCGTCGAGGCCGTACTTCGCGAAGTCGATGCCGGTCGAGCTCGCGAAGTGCGCGAGGCCGGCTTCGGGGCTCGCGTAGCGCCGGTATTCGTCGAATTTCTCGCGCGCGAGCCGCTCGGTCTCGGCCGTCACGACGCTCACGCCCGCGAAGATCCGGATCGACGCCGGGTCGCGCCCCTGCCGCGCGGCGGCCGCGCGGATGTCGAGCGCCGCCGCTCGCGCGGCCGCCTTGCTCTGCCCGTTCACGAACACGCATTCCGCATGCCGGCCCGCGAACTCGACGCCGCGCGCGGACGAACCGGCCTGGTACAGCACCGGCGTGCGCTGCAGCGACGGCTCGCTCAGGTGGATCGCGTCGACCGAATAGAACGGCCCGTCGTGCTTCACGCGCCGCACCTTGCCCGGCTGCGCGAACACGCGTGCCTGTGCATCGCGGATCACCGCGTCGTCGTCCCAGCTCTGTTCCCACAGCTTGTAGACGACGTCCATGAAGTCGTCCGCGCGCTCGTAGCGGTCGTCGTGGCCGATCTGCTGCGCGAGGCCCATCCCGCGCGCGGCGCTGTCGAGATAACCGGTGACGATGTTCCAGCCGACGCGCCCTTTCGTCAGGTGATCGAGCGTCGACATGCGGCGCGCGAACAGGTAAGGCGGCTCGTAGGTCAGGTTCGCGGTCACGCCGAAGCCGAGATGCCGCGTGACCTGCGCCATCGCGGGCACGAGCAGCAGCGGATCGTTGACGGGCACCTGCACGGATTCGCGCAGCGCGGCGTCGGGGCCGCCGCCGAACACGTCGTACACGCCGACGATGTCCGCGAGAAAGATCCCGTCGAACTTGCCGCGTTCGAGCGTCTTCGCGAGATCGGCCCAGTAGTCGAGATCGGTGTAGTGCGCGGAGCGGTCGCGCGGATGCGTCCACAACCCGTGATTGATGTGCCCGACGCAGTTCATGTTGAATGCGTTGAGCAGGATCTTCTTGCGGTTCGCCGTCGTCATGTCAGCCTCCGTCACCACGCGATCGCGTACAGCGAGCCGAACGCGTTGTCGAGCGCACGGCGCACGGCCGGCGAGTGCTGGTAGATCGCGATGAACTTGCGGATGCGCGGGTCGTTCACGCTATCGGGCCGCACGACCCACTGGATCGCAAAGATCTTGTTCTCGGTGCCGTCGAACAGCAGCGCGCTGTTCGGGTCGGTCGTGCCGGCAAGCTTGATGAAGCTCGGATAGCCCTGCGCGAGATCGACGTCGTCGAGCGAACGCGCGAGCTGCGATGCTTCGAGCGGAATGATCTTCAGGTGCTTCGGGTTGGACACGATGTCGTGCGTCGTCGCGCGGTAGTCGGCGCCCGGCTTCAGCGTGATCAGCCCCGCGCGCTGCAGCAGCAACAGCCCGCGCCCGCCGTTCACCGGATCGTTCGCGATCGCGACGCGCGCGCCGTCCTTCAGCTCCGCAAAGCTTTTCACCTTCTTCGAATAGAGGCCGATCTTCATGATCGTGCCGGGCGCGATCGACACGAAGTTGTAGCCGCCCTGTTTGTTCGCGTTCTCGAGAAACGGGATGTGCTGGAAGTAGTTGACGTCGATGTCCTTGTTCGCGAGCGCCGCGTTCGGCGTATTCCAGTCGGTGAACTCGACGATCTTCACGTCGAGCCCCTGCGCCTTCGCCTCCTTCGCGGCGATCTTCAGCGCTTCGATCTGCGGGCTGGTCGAGATGCCGACCTTCAGCGGCGCGGTGTCGGCGCGTGCACCGTTCGGCAGCCCGACGCCGAACAACCCGGCGAGCAGCACGGCCGCCAGCAGGCGGGCCGGCCGCGCGAAGCGGCCGGAGGAAAAGCGGGCGGAAAAAACGGCATGCAGCATGGAAACCACTCTCCTGTCCAAAGACGGTATCGACGGATGAGCGACGCCGCGGCGAACGCGCAGGCGTTCTCCGGACAGTCGTCGTCGCATCGGAAAAGGATCAGCCGATGATAGAGAGCGGCGAGGGGGCGGTCTACGAAGCGATTGTGCGAAGAAAATCGCGCGCGGCGATATGGCGGGTGATCGGGCGCGGCCGGGGGTCCGGCCGAGTAGCAGGCCGGCCACCCGGCCGAAATCTCGGCCTGCCCGCCGCACGAATTCCGAAATCTCGGAACGGCCTTCGCGCCGCCCTTTCCGCAGACGATAAAAATCCCTTATGAATCAATGATCTGCAAACAAGCCGACAGGCCGATACCTTGGCACGGAGGTTGCGTAATAGTCGGCACACGATGCCGCGAAGCAAAGCAGGCATTCCAACATCAGGAGACACGTCTTGCAGACCTCTATCCATACCCCGTCCCATCCCGAGCCGATTGCCGAAGCCGGCCCCGCCACGCGCGCACGCTTCTGGCCGGAAGGCTGGTGGAAGCTGATGGAAATCCGCGTCGGCATCATCCCGCTGCCGGTCTACGTGATCCTGTTCGGGCTGATCGTCGGCTTCGCGGTGACGGGCAAGGTGCCCGGCGAAATCTCGATGGCGATCGCCGTGCTCGCGTTCTTCGGCTTCACGTGCGCCGAACTCGGCAAGCGCCTGCCGCTGCTGCGCAACATCGGCGCGGCCGCGATTTTCGCGACCTTCGTGCCGTCGGCGCTCACGTACTACCACGTGCTGCCGAAGCCGGTGCTGAACCTGACGGTCGAATTCACGAAGTCGACCAACTTCCTGTACCTGTTCATCGCTTCGATCATCGTCGGCAGCATCCTGAGCATGGATCGCCGCGTGCTGATCCAGGGCTTCGTGAAGATCTTCGTCCCGCTCGCCGTCGGCTCGGTCGCCGCGGCGATCGTCGGCACGGCGGTGGGCACCGCGCTCGGCCTCGGCGCGCGCCACACGCTGCTGTACATCGTCGTGCCGATCATGGCCGGCGGCGTCGGCGAAGGCGCGATTCCGCTGTCGATCGGCTATTCGGAACTGATGCACCTGCCGCAAGGCGAGATGTTCGCGATGGTGCTGCCGTCGGTGATGCTCGGCAGCCTGACCGCGATCATCCTGTCGGGCGCGCTCGACATGCTCGGCAAGCGCCTGCCGCACCTGACGGGCAACGGCCGCCTGCAGGTCGGCGAAACCGGCGACATGACGCCGGAAAACGAAGAAATCCGCGGCCACGTCGACGTCACGCACATCGCGGGCGCCGGCATCACGGCGATCACGCTGTACCTCGTCGGCCTGATGGCGCACAAGCTGTTCGGCCTGCCCGCACCGGTCGCGATGCTGTTCCTCGCGGTGCTCGTGAAGCTCGCGCGCGCAGTGTCGCCGCCGCTGCAGGAAGGCGCGTTCGTCGTCTACAAGTTCTTCTCGACCGCCGTCACGTATCCGCTGCTGTTCGCGATCGGCGTCGCGATGACGCCGTGGGACAAGCTGACCGCCGCATTCACGATCGTCAACGTCGTGACGATCGTGTCGACCGTCGCGACGCTGATGGGCACCGGTTTCGTGGTCGGCCGCCTGATGAAGATGTACCCTATCGACACCGCAATCGTGAACGCGTGCCATAGCGGGCAAGGCGGCACCGGCGACGTCGCGATCCTGACCGCCGCGAACCGGATGCAGCTGATGCCGTTCGCGCAGATCGCGACGCGCATCGGCGGCGCGATCGTCGTCACGGTCACGCTGATCCTGGTCGCGCACTTCGGGTGATGCGCCGCCGCGCGCCCCGTCGCGCCGGCTGCTTCGCACGCGCCGCCGCCGGCCTTGCCGGCGCGCGGCGCGCGTCGTTCCGGACGACCGGTTGCGGACGACCGGTTGCGGACGACCGGTTGCGGACGGCCGGTTGCGGACGGCCGGTTGCGGACGGCCGGTTGCGGGTTTCGATGAGGGCGAACGTGCAGAAAAGCTTCAAGGGAATCCCGTGGTGGGGTTGGGGGTTGACCGCCGTGCTGTATGTCGGCGTGGCCGCTGCGGCCGTCGATTTCGCATGGGAACGCGCGATCGACGCGCTCGAGGAAACCGGCGCGCACCGGCTCGACCTGTATGCGTCGAGCCTGAAGAGCGAGCTCGGCCGCTTCGAGATCCTGCCCGGCCTGGTCGCGCGGCAGGACGGCGTGCGTGCGATGCTGAAGGCCGCGCCGCACGACGCGCCCGACCTCGTGCACAAGGTGAACACGTACCTCGAAGCCGTGAACCGCGACGCGGGCAGCGGCGCGGTCGACGTGATCGACCTGCAGGGCGAAGTGATCGCCGCCAGCAACTGGAACGAGACGATCAGCTTCGTCGGCACCAACGTGTCGTACCGGCCGTACTTCAAGGACGCGCTCGCGCGCGGCAGCGGCCGCTTCTTCGGCATCGGCACCAACACGGGCGTGCCGGGCGTCTACTTCGCCAGCGCGGTGCGCGACGACGGCGTGCCGATCGGCGTGGCCGCCGTGAAGATCAGCGTCGATTCGCTCGAATCGGCATGGCGCGCGCCGGGCGTCGCCGCGATGGTCGTCGACAGCAACGGCGTGGTCGTGATCTCGACCGAACCCGCATGGAAATTCACCGCGCTGCGCCCGATCACCGCGCAGCAGCAGCACGACATCCAGGCGTCGCGCCAATACGCGGGCCGTACCGTCGACGCGCTGCCGTACCGCCACATCGGCGAGCGCAGCGCGGCCGCGTGGCTCGGCGCGTTCCCCGATCCGCGCCGCGCCGGCCGCAGCACGCGCTATCTGGTGATGTCGCGGCCCGCGCCGCAGGCCGGCGATTCGCTGATGGTGCTGCTCGACATCGCGGGCGCGCGGCGCCAGCAGCAGACGGCGTTCGTGTTCGTCACGGGCGCGTTCCTGATCGCCGCGCTGCTGGCCGGCTACGCGATCCAGCGCCGCCGGGCGATCGTCGCGCGGCTGAGCGCCCACGTTGCGCTGCGCCCCGCCAACCACCGGCTCGAACAGACCCTCGCGCAGCGCACGGCCCCGCTGACGGCCGCGAACGAGCGGATGCAGAACGAGATCGACGAGCGCGAGCGCACCGAGCAGCGGCTGCGCGATTCGCAGCAGGAAGTCGTGCACGCGGGCAAGCTCGCGGTGCTCGGGCAGATGGCCGCCGGCCTCACGCACGAGCTGAACCAGCCGCTCGTCGCGATCCGCACGCTGTGCGACAACGCGCGCACGTTCTTCGCGCGCGGCCAGCCGGCGCAGGCGGATGCCAATCTCGAACGGATCGGCAAGCTCGTCGACAGCATGGCCGTGCTCACCGGCGAGTTGAAAACCTTCGCGCGCAAGCCCGACGTCGAGCGCGTCGCGGTGTCGCTGAACGAGGCCGTTGCGCATGCGCGGCTCATCTACGACGCGCGAATCCGCGACGAAGGCGTGCGGCTCGACGTGAACATCGCGCCCGGCACGGCGGTGTCCGCTGAATCGAGCCAGTTACAGCAGGTGATCGTGAACCTGCTCGGCAACGCGCTCGACGCGGTGCACGACGCGCCCGTGCGCCGCATCGTCATCGAGGCGGCCGAACCGGACGAAGCCGGCCGCGTGCGCTTCACGATCGCCGACAGCGGCGCCGGCATCGCGCCCGACGTGCTGCCGCACCTGTTCGAGCCGTTCGTCACGACCAAGCCGCGCGGCCAGGGCCTCGGGCTCGGCCTCGCGATCACGTCGCGCATCGTCGAGGCGTTCGGCGCGAAGATCGCCGCGACGAACCGCGACGAAGGCGGCGCGCAGTTCAGTATCGAATTCGCGGCGGCGACGCTGCAAAGGACAGAGCATGGAAGATGAGATTCGGGTGCTGGTCGTCGAGGACGATGAAAACGTCCGGATCGGCGTCGAGCAGGCCGTCGCGCTCGCCGGGTTCCCGGTCGACGCGTTCGCGTCGGCCGCCGACGCGCTCGCGTATGTCGCACCCGGCGCGCCGGTGGTGATCGTGTCGGACGTGCGGATGCCGGGCATCGACGGGCTGCAGCTGCTCGACCGCGTGATGGCCGTCGATGCGCAGATCCCGGTCGTGCTGATCAGCGGCCACGCGGATATCTCGACGGCCGTCGGCGCGATGCAGGTCGGTGCGTACGACTTCATCGAGAAGCCGTTCTCGTCGGACGTGATCGCCGGCCGCGTCGCGCGCGCGGTCGAGAAGCGCCGCCTGACGCTCGAGGTGCAGGGGCTGCGCGCGGCGCTCGACAACTGGCAGGGCATCGAGGCGTACGTGCTCGGCAAGTCGCCCGCGATGGCCGACGTGCGCAAGAAAATCCTGCGCCTCGCCGATACGTCGGTGTCGGTGCTGATCACCGGCGAAACCGGCACCGGCAAGGAACTGATCGCGCGCAGCCTGCACGACTTCGGCGGCCGGCGCGACGCGCATTTCGTCGCGCTGAACTGCGGCGGCCTGCCCGAGCAGATCTTCGAGAGCGAACTGTTCGGCCACGAAGCCGGCGCGTTCACCGGCGCGATCAAGAAGCGCATCGGCAAGATCGAATGGGCGCACGGCGGCACGCTGTTCCTCGACGAGATCGAGACGATGCCGATTTCGCTGCAGATCAAGATGCTGCGCGTGCTGCAGGAGCGCGTGGTCGAGCGGCTCGGCGCGAACGAGCTGATTCCGGTCGACTGCCGCGTGGTTGCCGCGTCGAAGGCCGATCTCGCCGAACTCGCGGCCGACGGGCGCTTTCGCGCGGATCTTCTGTATCGCCTCAACGTCGCGCAGATCGAGCTGCCGCCGCTGCGCGAGCGGCGCGAGGACGTGCCGCTGCTGTTCGAGCATTTCGTGCTCGCGGCCGCGCGGCGCTTCGGGCAGCCGGCGCCGGTCGTCACGGCTGCGCAGGTGTCCGAACTGATGACGCACGCGTGGCCCGGCAACGTGCGCGAGCTGCAGAACGTGGCCGACCGCTTCGTGCTCGGGCTGACCGGCGACAGCCTGCTGTCGACGGGCGGCGCGCCGGCCGTGGGCGGCACGCTCGCGGAACAGCTCGCGTATTTCGAACGGATGCTGATCGAGGACATGCTGCAGCGTCACCACGGCAACGTTGCGGACGCAAGCGTCGCGCTCGGCATGCCGAAGAAAACGCTCTACCACAAGCTGCGCAACCTGCGGATTCCCGCGCGCGGCGACGCGGCGGCCGACGGCGGCGAATGACGCGGACAAGGACACGCACCACAGCATGGATCGCATCGAAGTCACCGAACACGGCCGCCTCATCGACCAAACCCACGACCAAACCCACGACCAAACCCACGGCCACCTGATCCGCGGCGTCACGCGCGCGCGGAAGACCTTCCGCCCGAGCGACTGGCCCGAACGCCTCGCGGGCGTCATCACGCTGTTCGTCGGCGAACGGCGGCCCGGCTATCCGTGCGCGCTGTCGCGGCTCGCGATGCCGGTCGTCGACGGCGGCGTCAAATGCCTGTTCGTGTCGGACGAATTGCGCGGCGTATGCGCGGACGCGTTCGATTTCGCGATGCAGTTCGCGGCCGACAACGATCTGCCCGTCGAGCTGCAGGCCGCGCCGGCGTTGACGGTGCGCTGACGCGCAGCCCCCTGCTTCCCTCTTTTTCCGGTGCGTTTGCGCATGTGCGCAGGCCGCCGCACGCCCTTTCTCCGCCGAAATAAATCGTCAGATGATTGAAGGCTTCGACATATGACCACGCTCCGACAGGGGTTTCCGGCACAGCCATCAATAAAATTGATCGTCACGATGAAAATTATGCGTTTTCCTTGCAGGTCGCCGTGATGCATAGTTGCGTCGTGTTGACGCACCTTTGAGTCTTTCAGTCATGAACATGCGAATCGAGCCGTCCGTGCTCGCGAACCCCGACCTGCAATTTGCGACGCTTTCGTCAGGCATCAGCCTGCCGTATGTCGAGCGGGGCAGCGGCGCGCCGATGGTGTTCGTGCACGGCTCGCTGTGCGACTACCGCTACTGGGATCCGCAGCTTGCGTCGCTGTCGGCCCACTACCGCTGCATCGCGCCGAGCCTCAGCCATTACTGGCCGGCCGTCGAAGCGGGCATCCAGGACGAGTTCAGTTGGCAGAACCACGTCGACGAGCTCGCCGAATTCATCGACGCGCTCGATCTCGGCCCCGTGCACCTGGTCGGCCATTCGCGTGGCGGCAGCGTCGCGTTCAACGTCGCGCGCCAGCATCCGCACCTCGTCGAATCGCTCACGCTTGCCGATCCGGGCGGCCCGCTGCAACAGCAGGGCGTGCGCGAAGCCGCGCTGCCGGCCGCCGCGCTCGCGCTGCGCACGAAGGCGGTGAACCTGATCGAGCAGGGCGAAGTCGAAGCGGGCCTCGAAATGTTCGTCGACTCGGTGAGCCTGCCGGGCGCATGGAAGAAAAGCACGTCGCGCTTCCGCACGATGGCGATCGACAACGCGAGCACGCTGCCGAAGCAGTTGCGCGACCCGCTGCCCGCGTATTCGCAGCACACGGCCGGCGACATCGCATGCCGCACGCTGCTGATCGACGGCCAGCGCAGCCCGAAGATGTTCCGCCACAACGTCGACACGCTGTCGCAGTGGATCGGCGATGCGCAACGGCAGACCGTCGCCGGTGCGTCGCACGGGATGAATGCGGCGAGCCCGGCCGTGTTCAACCGCTACGTGCACGAGTTCGTCGCCGCGTAACGTCGCGGGCGGCATGCGCGCCGCCCGTCTTCCTCTCTCTTGCAGAAGCGAAACGGCGCGGAGCTGTCCGCATCGTTTCGCATCCCTCTGCATCACGCAGCCGGCGCCGCCTTGCGCGTCACCGCATCCGGCAACCCGAACACGCTGTCGAACGCCCAGTTGTACGTGAACGTGAAGATCGGGAAGAACACGATCAGCACCGCGTCGTACAGGAATGCCTGCAGCAGCGGCACGTCGAGCCACCACGCGATCAGCGGAATCAGGAACGTCACGAGCGCGGCCTGAAAGCCGATCGCATGCACGACGCGCCGCGCGACGGTGCGCGTCGTTTCCGCACGCCGCCGTTCCCACGCCTCGAACCCGAGGTTGTACAGAAAATTGACGATGACACCGGTCGTCGAGATCATCACGCCAAGCAGGCCGCTCGTCGCCGCGCTAGCGCCGCTCAGCATGCCGAGCACCGACGACGCGACGAGGATGCCGAGTACCTCGAACATCACGACGTAGACTATGCGTCTCTTCCATCCTTGCATGACCAACCACCTTCGTTTCGAACCAGGTGGCGAGACTACAGCGGGCACTTCGTCCGCAAAAGTCAGGTCCTTTCAATTTTTCTGACAGGAGGCGCGCGTGCTGACCAGCGACCACATCGACATGCTGCTGACCGTCATCGACAAAGGTTCGTTCTCGGCCGCCGCGCGAGCGCTCGGCCGCACACCGTCGGCGGTCAGCATGGCGATCGCGAACCTCGAGGCCGAACTCGACCTCGTGCTGTTCGATCGCGGCACGCGCGAGCCGACGCCGACCGCCGCGATGGCCGCGCTGCTGCCCGACGCGCGCGCGATCGCCGAGCGGCTGCATGCGCTGCGTGCGCATGCGCAGCACTTGTCGGAAGGTGTCGAGGATACGTTGCGGCTCGGGCTCGCGGCCGAGATCGACGGCGCGCCGGTCGCCCGCGCGCTGACGGCGGTGGCCGCGAAATACCCGGCGCTCGCGATCAGCATCGTCACCGCACCGCAGGACGCGATCGTCGACGCGCTGCATCGTGGCGCCGTCGATCTGTGCGTCGCATACGGCGGGCTCGACCTGCATCCGCAGGAACAGATCCACGCGCTGTGGACCGAAACGCTCATTGCAGTCGCCGCGCCGAGCCATCCGCTGATCGCCGAAGCCGCACGTCCTGAAGCGATAGAACGGCTGTCCGGCTTCCGGCAGATCGTGATCGCCGATCCGGAGCGGCCGCTGACCGACGTGCGGCCCGTGATCGGCAACCGCACGTGGAAGGTGACCGACATGGCCACGGCGATCGCGCTCGTGACAGCAGGTCATGGCTGGGCGAACCTGCCCGCATCGATGATCGGCCGGTATGTCACGGCAGGCGAACTCGCGCCGCTCGCGTTCGCGAACATCCGCAACGGGCTGCCGCTGCCCGTGTATTTGCGGCGGCAGAAACACACGGGGCTCGGCAAGGCGGCGAGCGAACTGGTGCGGGCGCTGCGGGCTGCCGGCGACAACAGGTAATCGGTGCGGCGGCGATCGCCGCCGCACCGTTGGTCACCGCATGACCGCTCGACCGTTAGTTGCAGTTACTGTGCGGCCACCACCGCACTCTGGATCGAATCGACGAGCGATGCGTTGTCGAAGCGTCGTCCGGCAATACCCCATCCGCCGTCGACGGCATGAACGACGTTCACCCACACTTGCGCCGGCGCCAGCCGCCCGCCGGCCCGACGCAGCACGATCGCGGTCGCGCGTTCGACGAATTGCCGCTGCTTGTCGGGCGCCGCGAGCGCCACGGCGGGAAGCTTCAGTTCGACGAACGCCGCCGGCTCCGCCCGTCCGTGCACGAAAGTCCGGTTCCGTGGCAGCACATTGAGCGTGCCCACCACGTTCGGCGCCAGGAACGCATTCCCGGCCAACCCTTCGACATCCAGCAGCGCATCGGTCAGCTCGGCAAACACCGGCCCTTCGTCGTCCGGCGTGAAAACCCCTTCGGATACTGTCAGCGTAATCGGCATCGCACTTCCTCCTGGTCAGGTCATCGGAATCGTGACGTGATATAAATATCAGTCACTCTCTATACATTAGACACTGATTGCTCTCTATGCAAGATAAAGAGCGATCGCTCTGAAGCGAGCCAGTCATGCGTTATTCCGTCGAGCACAAGCACGAAACCCGCGCGCGCATCCTCGATGCCGCGAGCCGATTGTTCCGTCAGGAGGGATATGGCGGTTCGGGCATCGGTCCGTTGACGAAGGCGGCGGGTGTCACAAACGGCGCGTTCTACGGACATTTCAAATCGAAAGGCGAAGCGTTCCGCAGCGTCGTGCTGTCGGGCCTCGACCAGTTGCGGCAAGGCGTCGCCGCGTTCAAGGCGGAGCACGGCGCGCGCTGGCGGCGCCCGTTCGTGTCGTTCTATCTCGGGCCGCGGCGCACCTGCGCGCTCGGCGAAAGCTGTGCGCTGCCGAGCCTGTCCCCCGAGGTGATGCGCGCCGACGACGACACGCGCGACGCGTATGAGAAAGCATTGCGGCAGATCGTCGACGAAGTGTCGTCCGGGCTCGGCGACCAACCCGACGACGACCGCGCGATCGCATTCCTCGCGCTGCTGTCGGGCGGCGTCACGCTCGCCCGCGCGGTGCGCGATCCCGTGCTGGCGGAGCGCATCGCCGACGCAGTCGGGCGATATGCGGTGCTGATCGCGGAACGTCCGGATGGGCTGCCGGAGGAACGCGCTTAGTGCAGCGCGGTGTGCCGGGCGTCAAACGAGGTCGCCGAGGATTGGCGGGAGAGCGTTGGGTGTCCGAGGTCGGCCACGAAACGCGGCATCAGTCCAGTGGGGCGAGCGCATCCAGTCCATCCGGAAGGCCCGACGCCCCGTTGAGTTTGGTGATGTTCCATCTCGTGGAGTCGTTCCACTCGTAATCCATTCGATAGGAATACCGAGAGTTGGCACGAAGGAGGCAGACGCGAAATTTCTTTCCGTTGTTCGATAACGCGTCGCGCAGTTGCACGCCGATGTGGGCAATGCCGTCAATGAAATCCCGATGCTGCATCGTCGGGATCAATTCGATGCCGCCTGTCATGGTGTAGGACGCTCGCACCCCATACTGGGAATCGCTCGGCGCGTCAAAACGAATATAGACTTCGCGCCAACCTGGAAATGTCGCCAGCATATGACTGACGACGTGTTTGGCCAGCGCAATCACGTGTTCTGTTGCGTCGTCGTTCATTGACTTTCCTTGATGTCGGATCCACGCCGGAGCGTAATTGGAGGGCAGGCGGGACGTCAATTACAGGCGGTATATGGCCACACGGAATGGTGACTTCCCTGCAATCCGGCTGCTTCCTTCTTGCAGTCGGTTTGAGCCCTTTCTGGACTGCTGGAACGGCAAGTGGCTGGGTTCGGCTGCGGATTTCGACGCGCGGCCACGTTCTCCTTGCCCGACCCCGCATCGCCGACCGCCGTCGGCGCATTACCCCACCCGCCGCCCAACGCACGGATCAGGTTCACGGTCGACACGGCCTGCGCGCCGGTCAACTGGTTCGACTGCAACTGCGACTGCAGCACCGAGCGCTCGCTGTCGATCACGTCGAGATACGCGACCTGGCCTTCCTGATACTGCGTGCGCGACAGCGTCGCCGCGCGGCGCGACGCATTGACGGCCGCATCCTGCGCGCGGATCTGGTCGTCGAGCAGGCGCAGATCGGCGAGATTGTCCTCGACTTCGCGGAACGCGACGAGCACCTGCTGCCGGTAGTTCGCGACCTGCTCGTCGTACTGCGCGCGCGCCTGCTGCACGCCGGCCGCACGGCGCCCGCCGTCGAACAGCGGCAGCGTCAGCGCGGTGCCGGCGAACGGCCCGAGCAGGAACGTGCGACTCGACCACAGGAACAGGTTGCCGAGCGTCGACGCTTCATAGCCGAACGCCCCCGTGATGTCGAGCTTCGGGAAGTACGCCGACTTCGCGAGGCCGATCCGCGCGTTCGCTGCCGCCATCGCGCGCTCGGCCGCCGACACGTCCGGACGGCGTTCGAGCAGCGCGGACGGCAGGCCCGCCGGAATCTTCACGCCGACCGGCACGATCGGCGTTTCCTTGAACGCGAAATCCGCGGGCGCCTTGCCGAGCAGGATCGCGAGCGCATGCTCGGAAGCCGCGCGCCGGCGCGCAACACCGACCGCATCGGCCTGCGCGCTGGCCAGCTCGTTCTTCGCGCGCGACACGTCGAGCTCGCTGATGTCGCCTTCGTTGAAGCGTCGCTGCACGAGCTTCAGCGCCTGATCGCGCAACTCCACCGTGCGGCGGTACAGGTCCTGGTCCGAGTCGAGCTGGCGCAGTTCGAAGTAGTTCTGCGCGACGTCCGCCTGCAGCGCGAGCTGCACCGAACGGAACAGCGCTTCGCTCTGCGCCTGGTCGGCGCGCGACGCCTCGACGTTGCGGCCGACGCGGCCGAACAGGTCGGCCTCGTAGGACACCGTGCCCTGCGCGCGCCACAGCGTCGCGTTGGTCGGGCCCGTGCCTTGCGGCTGGAGCTGCGACGCCGACGACAGCCCTTCGCGCGTCGGCCCGAAGCCGGCGCCGACCTGCGGGAACCATTGCGAGCGTGCCGAACGCGTCGCCGCGCGCGCTTCCTCGACACGCGCGGCCGCGGCCTTCAGGTTCTGGTTCGCGGCGAGCGCCTGCGTCTCGAGCGAATCGAGCACCGGGTCGCCGAACACCGTCCACCATTCGCCGCGGTGCGCGCCGTCCGACGGCTCGGCCGTCTTCCACGTGCCGGCCTGTTCGCCCGCGGCGAGCGTCGGCGCTTCCTTGAACGCGGCGGGCGTCGGCGCATCCGGGCGCTTGTAGTCGGGGCCTACCGCGCACGCGGCGAGCAGCGTCGCGAGCAGGGTGCTCGCGGCCGCCACCTTCGCGAAGCGCATCAGGCCATTCGTGTTGTGCATGTTGTCCATCTTCTTATCCTCAAGCATCCGAAGCCGGCACGCCCGAAGCCGGTACGCCCGGGGCCGTCACGCCGTAACCGGCCGAGTCCTTGCCCGCGACGTGGATCTTGCCGCCCGCGAGCGTGCGCAGCACGACGTAGAACACCGGCGTCAGCATCAGCCCGAACAGCGTCACGCCAAGCATCCCGAAGAACACCGCGACACCCATCGCATGGCGCATTTCCGAACCCGCGCCCGTCGACGTGACGAGCGGCACGACGCCCATGATGAACGCGATCGACGTCATCAGGATCGGGCGCAGCCGCAGCCGGCTCGCCTCGATCGCGGCCTCGAGCGGCGTCCTGCCGTCGTGTTCGAGTTCGCGCGCGAATTCGACGATCAGGATCGCGTTCTTCGCCGACAACCCCACCAGCACCATCAAGCCGATCTGCGTGAAGATGTTGTTGTCGCCCTGCGTGAGCCACACGCCCGTCAGCGCCGACAGAATGCTCATCGGCACGATCAGGATCACCGCGAGCGGCAGCGTCAGGCTTTCGTACAGCGCGGCGAGCACCAGGAACACGAGCAGCACGCTGATCGGGAACACATACATCGCCGAATCGCCCGCGAGGATCTGCTGGTACGTGAGATCGGTCCACTCGAAGCGCACGCCGCGCGGCAGCGTCTCGTGCGCGATCCGCTCGACCGCGGCCTGCGCCTGACCCGACGAGAAGCCCGGCGCCGGGCCGCCGTTGATGTCGGCCGCCGTGTAGCCGTTGTAGCGCACCACCATTTCAGGGCCGAACGTCGGCGTCACCGTAACGAGCGACGACAGCGGCACCATCTCGCCCTTGTCGTTGCGCGTCTTCAACTGCAGGATGTCGTCCGCGCGCTGGCGGAACGGCGCATCGGCCTGCACGCGCACCTGGTACACGCGCCCGAAACGGTTGAAGTCGTTCACGTACAGCGAGCCGAGATACACCTGCATCGTGTTGAACACGTCGGTGACCGGCACGCCGAGCTGCTTCGCCTTCACGCGGTCGAGATCGACGTTGAGCTGCGGCACGTTGATCTGGTAGCTCGTAAACAGCGGGCCAAGCTCGGGCGCCTGCTGCGCGCGCTTGATGAAGTCGTTGGTCGCATCCGCGAGCCGCGCATAGCCGACCGCACCGCGATCCTCGATCTGCATCTTGAAACCGCCGAGCGTGCCGAGGCCGAGCACCGGCGGCGGCGGGAACACCGCGACGAACGAGTCCTTGATCGCGCCGTACTGCTGGTTCAGCGCGCCGGCGATCGCACCGGCCGACAGCGCCTTGCCGTGCCGTTCGGAGAACGGCTTCAGCGTGACGAACACGATGCCCGCGCTCGAGCTGTTCGTGAAGCCGTTCACCGACAGCCCCGGGAACGCCACCGCGCTCTCGACGCCCGGCTGCTTCAGCGCGATCGAACCCATGTCGCGGATCACCTTCTCGGTGCGGTCGAGCGACGCACCGTTCGGCAGTTGCGCGAACGCGATCAGGTATTCCTTGTCCTGCGCGGGCACGAAGCCGCCCGGCACGACCTTCGACACCAGCACGGTCGCGCCCACCAGCACGAGGTACACGCCCAGCATCAGCGTCTTGCGCGACAGCACGCCGCGCACGCCGCGGCCGTAGTTCTCCGCGCCGCGATGGAACACCTTGTTGAAGCCGCGGAAGAAGCCGCCGAGCACGCGATTCATCACGCGCGTGAGCCAGTCTTCCTTGTCGCCATGGCCCTTCAGCAGGATCGCGGACAGCGCCGGCGACAGCGTCAGCGAGTTGAACGCCGAGATCACCGTCGAGATCGCGATCGTCATCGCGAACTGCTTGTAGAACTGGCCGGTCAGGCCCGACATGAACGCGAGCGGCACGAACACGGCGACGAGCGTCAGCGCGATCGCGATGATCGGCCCGCTCACTTCCTGCATCGCCTTGTAGGTCGCCTGCCGCGCGTTCATCCCGCTCTCGATGTTGCGCTCGACGTTCTCGACGACGACGATCGCATCGTCGACCACGATCCCGATCGCGAGCACCATCCCGAACAATGACAACGCGTTGATCGAATACCCGAACGCGAGCAGCAGCGAGAACGTGCCGATGATCGACACCGGCACCGCGATCAGCGGAATCAGCGACGCGCGCCAGGTCTGCAGGAACACGATCACGACGATCACGACCAGCGCGATCGCTTCGAGCAGCGTGTGCACGACGGCCTTGATCGACGAACGCACGAACTGCGTCGGGTCATAGACGATCTTGTAGTCGACGCCCGCCGGCATGTCCTGCTTCAGCTCGGCCATCGTCTTGCGCACTTCGTCCGAGATCTGCAGCGAGTTCGCGCCCGGCGACTGGTTGATCGCCATCGCGACGGCCGGCTTGTTGTCGAGCAGCGAGCGCAGCCCGTATTCGGACGCGTCGAGCTCGATCCGCGCGATGTCGCGCAGGCGCGTGACGCCGCCGTCCGGCGTCGTCTTCACGACGATGTCGCCGAACTCGTCTTCTGTCTGCAGACGGCCGCGCGCGTTCACCGACAGCTGCAGCGGCGTGCCGGGCAGCGACGGCGACGCGCCGATCACGCCGGCCGCGACCTGCACGTTCTGCTCGCGGATCGCCTGCACGACGTCCTCGGCGGACAGCCCGCGCTGCGCGACCTTCTGCGGATCGAGCCACACGCGCATCGCGTAGTCGCCCGAACCCCACAGCTGCACCTGGCCGACGCCCTGGATCCGCGACAGGCGATCCTTCACGTTGATCAGCGCGTAGTTGCGCAGGTAGGTCATGTCGTAGCGGTTGTCCGGCGAGATCAGGTGCACGACCATCGTCAGCGTCGGCGAGCTCTTCACCGTGGTGATGCCGAGCCGCTGCACGTCTTCCGGCAGGCGCGGCAGCGCCTGGTTCACGCGGTTCTGCACGAGCTGCGTGGCCTTGTCCGGATCGGTGCCGAGCTTGAACGTGACGGTGATCGTCATGTTGCCGTCGCTGTTCGCCTGCGACTGCATGTAGAGCATGTCCTCGACGCCGTTGATCTGCTCTTCGAGCGGCGACGCGACCGTCTCGGCGATCACTTTCGGGTTCGCGCCCGGGTACTGCGCCTTCACGATCACGGAAGGCGGCACGACTTCCGGATATTCCGAAATCGGCAGCAGGAACATCGCGATCACCCCGCCAAGCAGGATGATCACCGATAGGACTCCTGCAAAGATCGGCCGGTCGATAAAGAATTTGGAAATGTTCATGTGTGGCTCTGTCTGGTTGAACGCGGATGCGAAGCGGCGCGCCGCTTACGAATCCGCCTTCGCCGGTGCGGCCGGCTTCGCGGTGCTCGCGAGCGGCGCGGACGGCGCATCGCCGCCCGTCATCGGGACCATGTGCGGCTTCACCTGCTCGCCGGGCCGCACGCGCTGCGTGCCGTTCACGATCACGCGGTCGCCCGCGGAAAGCCCGCTCACGATCACGCGCCGGTTGCCGTGCTGCATCCCCTGCTGCACTTCGCGGTACGACACGCGGCCCTGCTGGTCGACGACGAACACGAACTTCTTGTCCTGGTCGGTGTTGATCGCCGCGTCGTCGACGAGCAGCGCCTGGTGCGGCGCGCTGCCGCCCACCTTCACGCGCGCGTAGAGGCCCGGGACGAGCGCGCCGTCGGCGTTGTCGAAGCGCGCGCGCACGCGGATCGTGCCCGACGACGTGTCGAGCCGGTTGTCGACCGAATCGATCACGCCGCTGCGCGAGTAGCCGGCTTCGTTCGCGAGGCCGAGCTCGACCGGCACCTTGCGGCCGTCGCGCGCGCCGTTGATGTATTGCAGGTAGGTCTGTTCGTCCGCATCGAACGACGCATAGATCGGCGACACCGACACGAGCGTCGTCAGCGGCGCGGCCGACGCACCGGCCGACACGACGTTGCCGACCGTGATCTCCGCGCGCGACACGCGGCCCGACACCGGTGCCGTGATCCGCGTATAGCCGAGGTTGATGCGCGCCGTTTCCAGCGCGGCATCGGCCGCCTTCACGTTCGCCGTCGCCTCGCGCGCCGCGTTCTGCTTCTCGTCGTAATCGCGCTTCGCGATCGCGTTGTCGCCGATCAGCCGCTGCGCGCGCTGCCAGTCGGTCTGAGCATAGCCGTTGCGGGCCTGGGCAGCCGCGAGCTGCGCAGCCGCGCGGTCGACTTCGGCCTGGTACGGGCGCGGGTCGATCACGAACAGCACGTCGCCCTTCTTCACGAGCGCGCCGTCCTTGAAATTCACCGCGACGATCGTGCCCGACACCTGCGGGCGTACGTCGACCTTCTCGATCGCTTCGAGGCGGCCCGAATAACCTTGCCAGTCGGTCACGGTCTGCGGCACGACGGTCGCGACGTCGACTTCGGGCAGCGGCGCGGCTGCTTTTTCGGGCGCGTTCGCGTTCACGCGCATTGCGCCGAACGTTCCGAGGCCGACAACGGCGAGCGTCACGATCGCCGCTGTCGCGATTCGGGAACGGGAGGTGCGTAGGATGGCCATGTGGATCTCCAATAAACGTGGATTGGTTCTGGTTATTCGGAACGGTTCGGCTGGCGCGCCTGGAAGCGGCACTGGAAGAAGCGCACGGCTTCCTCGAATGCGGCTTCGTGCGTCGCGAGCGCGGCGTGCGTGATGTCCGGATAGCGGATCACCTGCGTGAGCACGCCCGACGAAATCAGGCAGCCCGCATATTTCTCCGCTTCGACGTGCAGCACGTCGTTCTGCGCGGTGACGACGAGCGTCGGCGGCAACCCCGCGAGGCGCACCGATTCGATCGGCGCCGCGTACGGGTGCATGCGCTGCGCGGCCTGCGGCAGATACGCGCGATAACAGGCCGCGCATTCGCGCGCGGTGATGTCCGACGCGAGACGCTCGGCGTCGCCGATGCGCGTCATGCTCGGGTCGAGCATCGGCCCGAACAGCGCCTGCGCGGCGATCGACACTTCGCCGCGGTCGCGTGCGATGAATGCCAGACAATTCGCGAGCTGCCCGCCCGCGTCGTGGCCCGCGACACCGATCTTCTTCGGATTGCCGCCGAACGCGCGGGCACGCGTCGCGGCCCACACGGCCGCGCGATACGCATCCTCCGGCGCGGCCGGAAAAGGAAAGGCCGGCGCGAGCGAATAATCGACCGACACTACGAGAGCTGGTAAGCGTTCTGCTAAAAAACGCGCGGCGAAATCAGCGTCTTCGAGCGAACCGCGGACGAAACCGCCGCCGTGGAAATAAAGCACTACTGGCAGCCCGGTCTTGTCCGGGCGGCGGTAGAGGCGCAGCACGATGTCCTGTGCGTAGCCGGGAATTTCCACTTCGGCAACCGTCAGCGCCGCGCCCGCCAAGGCTTGAGCGGGCAGCGCGGCTTTCAGGAATTTGCTGAATTCAGAAGCGTCCATGACGATGCAGCATCCATTTCGAGATGGAACGAATTCTGGGGCCGGCAGACATTGGGATAAATGCCTATAATCCGGCAACACAATTCAACGACCCCGAACAATCCGAGGCTGCGTTCACCCACGAGGTAGCGCAGCCTTCTTGTTCCGGCGGCAAATTAGATTGCGGAGGTTGTGATGGACCGGCTTCAGGCCATGCAGGTGTTTACTCGCGTCGTCGATACAAGCAGCTTCACCAAGGCGGCAGAAACGCTCGGCTTGCCGCGGGCGTCCGTCACGACGATCATCCAGAATCTCGAAGCGTTCCTCGGCGTGCGGCTGATGCACCGGACCACGCGCCGGCTGTCGCTGACGCCGGACGGCGCCGCGTACTACGAAAGATGCGTGCGGATCCTCGCGGACGTCGAGGAAACCGAAGCGAGCTTCCAGGCCAACAACCGGAAGCCGCACGGAAAGTTGCGTATCGACATGCCGGGTTCGATCGGGCGGCTGCTCGTGATTCCGTCGCTGTGCGAATTCCACACGCGCTATCCGGACATCGACCTGCAGCTCGGCCTGTCCGACCGCCCGGTCGACCTGCTGCAGGAAGGCGTCGACTGCGTGATCCGCGTCGGCGCGCTGCAGGACTCGTCGCTCGTCGCGCGCCGGGTCGGCCTGTTCGAAGGCGTGACGGTCGCCGCGCCCGCGTATCTCGAACACTTCGGCGAGCCGAAGACGATCGAGGACCTGAGCCAGCACAAGGCCGTCAACTATTTCTCGAGCCGCACCGGCCGCACGATCGACTGGTCGTTCCTGATCGACGGCAAGGAAACCGAGATCAAGATGGAAAGCATCGTGTCGGTGAACGACGCGGATGCGTACGTGACCTGCGGGATCGAAGGCTTCGGGCTGATCCAGCCGCCGCTCTTCATGGTGCTGCCGCACCTGCGCGAAGGCCGGCTCAAGGAAGTGCTGCCCGGCATCAAGCCGCTGCCGATGCCGATCTCGGTCGTGTATCCGCACAGCCGCCATCTGTCGCCGAAAGTGCGCGTGTTCGTCGACTGGATCGCCGAAGTGTTCGACCGCTGCCCGCTGCTGAGCGGCAAGGGCAGCCTCGACGCGACGTGCAGCAAGCGCACGTTCGAGGAAGCCGAGCGCGCGCCGGCGCTCGACACGCCGGTCATCAACGAGTGGGTCGCGTAATCGTCTGAACCAGCACGCGCGGGCTGCGAGGCCCGCGTGCTGCCCCGCCTTCGCGCCGCATTCCCGCGCGGCGCGCGCCATCTTTCCCGAATCCGCAGCAATCCTTTGTGCCGAGCGCGGCAATCGTTCGCGTGCGTCGTCGCGGGTTGTCGTCGCATCCGTGTGAGCCCCGCTGCATGGGGCTGGCGGCGATTTCCGCATAACCCTGCCGAGCGTGCGGATGACGATTGTTCCTTTGCAACGACAAATCAATTCGCGTCTGCCGCATTTATCGCGACGGAACGGATACCTAGAGTAAACCCTGTCGCGCACCTCGTTGCGCATCGAACAGATCCCGCTTGATGGGACCGACAGGAGTTACGCCATGAACCGCCGCCACCTTCTCTCCGCCCTTGCCCTTGCACTCGCCGTGTCCGCACCGGCCTTCGCCGATTCGGGCACGCCGCACGCCGGCGACTACGGCAACACGTCGTGGTACTCGCAGCACAACGGCCCGCGCACGCGCGCCGAAGTGAGTGCGGAAGTCGAACAGGCTCGCCGCGACGGCACGCTCGCGTACCTGCGCAAGGCAACTTCGTATCCGCAAGGGCTCGAACTCGCGCAAGGCCCGTATCGCTCGATGCCGGAAAGCAACCAGCTCGCCGGCGGAGGCCGGTAAACGCGCGACGCCGCGCAGCGGGTTGCCCCGTGCGCGGCGTCGCGAAACACCCATCGACGACTCGCTGAGTCAGTTAGTTGCAGGAGCACATGATGAACGACCAACTTCCTTCGCCGCTCGATCACTGGGACGACACCACGCCGGTCTGGACGCCGTTCCGTTCGGCGCCGCAATCGCATTGACCGCCGGCTGAGTCATCGTCCGGCCAGTCCGGCCATCAGCGGCGCGGCACGCCGTCGCGCCATTCGCCCCAGTGCGTCACGATGTCCTGAACGAGCGGATTGCCCGCGCGATACAGGTTTTCGGTCGCCGGGGCGAAGCCGCCCTGGTCCGCGTAGTTCAGCAGGTTGTCGGCACTCGTCTGCCCCGCATACGGCCGGTCGAAATCCGACCCGGTACGCAGCACCGCGACGCGCGACAGGTCGACCCGCTTCACGCTCGCCGCGCGCTTGAGCGCTTCATACGTCGCGTTGTCTTCCTGCGCGGTCATGCAGTAGGTGCCCTTGCCGTCCGTCAGGATCTTCGTCCACTGGCGCGCGCGCTCGCCGATCAACGTGCCCGAGAACCACGTGTTGCCCGATGACGTGTCGCACTGGATCACCGTCGGCGGCCGGTTCGCCGGCGCATACGTGAACTTCGCGCGCGCGGCCTGCGCCTGCGCGCTGTCGGCGAGCACGACGTTGCGCGACAGCGCGTACGCGGCGTCGGTCAGTTGCGGATTGAGCTGGAACACTTCGGTGCGGTAGTCGAGCGGCGGCTTGTCGTTCGGGCTCTTCGTGTTGATGCCGAGAAAGCCCGTGTTCCAGCCGGACGGAATCTCGCGCGCATCGAGTTCCCACTGCAGGCTGAAATCGACGAGGTACTTCGACCACGCGGCCGAACCGACCGTGCCTTGCGCGGGGTCGACGCCCGCGATGCCGGAGATCAGGAAGTACGTGCGGCGCAAATCGAAACGCTGCGAGAACGTGAGTGCCATGATCGTCGCCGACGCGTTCGCATAGCCCATGCCGGTCGTGACCACGCACACGTCCTGCTTGTTGCAATGCACGTTCGGGTAGTCGGGCGACAGACCGGGCACGGCAATGTCGCGCCACGGGCCGATCCGGTCGAGCCAGGCCTGGCCCTCCGGACCGAACATCGTGATGATCATGACCTTGACCGGGCGGCCCTGTGCACCGGTCTCGGCAAATGCAGTGTTGCCCGCGTTATTGCCCTGGTTGTCCTGCGCGATCGACGGCGCGGTCGCACAGGCCGCGAGCGAGAATGCGGCGGCGGAAAGAATGGAGCGAGTCAGCATCGGCGTCCCTTGTTTCGATGATGTTGGGTGAGAACGGCTCTCGGAGACTGCGCGAAGGAGTATAGAACGGGCCCGCGCGATGCGTAACCCGGCTACGAAACGGCTCCCCGTGTTTCGTGCAACGGTGTGCGTGTTGCGCAATGCGATGTGCGTCGTTGGTTTTGCACCATCGCCGTGCACGGCGACCATCAGGAATACTATCCGGTTGGCAGGAACGAACGCCCGCCGGCATAACACCGAACATCGCACCCGTCGAAGTCGACGTCGCCTTCGGCCGGCTCCCGAACCGCTACACGCGTACGAGCCCCGCGACGCCATAACCGAGCACGACCAGCGCGGCAACCACATGGCTCGCCGCGAGCCACCCCGGCGACTTCACGATGCGCCCGATCGCACTGCCGCCGAATGCGAACACGAGCTGCCCCGCGAGGCTGCCGGCAAACACGCATGCGGCGCCGAAAAGCCAGTGCCGATGCGCACCGGCGGCAGCCGTCGCATAGCCATAGAACAGCAGGATGGTCAGCGGATTCGCGAGCGTGACGAAGAACATCGACGTGAACGGGCGATTGCCCGGCGTCGGTACATCGCCGTCGAGCGTGCGGCGCCGGTCCCGCAGCGCCTGCCATAGCATCCACGTGCCCATCGCGAGCAACACGAGCGCACCGACGACACGGAACAGCAACTGGTGCGACGCGAGCGTGCCCGCGAGCATCGCGCCAATCGTGAACGCGACGATCGCATAGCAGCCGTCGGCCGTCGCGACACCGACTGCCGCGCGCACGCCACTCGCGGTGCCGGCGCGCATCCCGTAGTTCGCAATCATCAGCGCGACAGGCCCGACCGACAGCGCGATCGTCAGCCCGAACAGGAAATCGCTCACCGATCCGCGACGCCGTCAACGAAAGGCATCGATTCCAGCGGCGGCAAAATATCCGCAGGAAGAACGGTGATCAAGCTACCTCGACCCGCGCCGCCCCGTCCACCATCTCGCCGATCACGGCCGCGCGGTCGAAGCCGTCGGCACGGAAGCATGCGAGGACTTCGTCGACCGCTTCCGGTGCGCACGCGACGAGCAGGCCGCCCGACGTCTGCGGATCGGTCAGCAGCGCCTGTGCAACGGGCGGCAGGCCGTCGGCGAGCCGCACGTCGGTGCCGTACGCGGCCCAGTTGCGGCCCGATGCGCCGGTGAACACGCCGTCGGCGACGAACGCCTCGACACCCGCGAGCCACGGCAGCGATGCGTAGTGCACACGCGCGGTGAGATGCGCGCCGCGCGCCAGTTCGAGCGTATGGCCGAGCAACCCGAAGCCCGTGACGTCGGTCAGCGCGTGCACGCCCGGCAGCGCGGCAAGCTCGGCACCCGGCCGGTTCAGCTTGGTGGTCGTCGCGACCATCTGCGCGTAGCCCGCGGCGTCGAGCTGGTTCTTCTTCAGTGCGGCAGACAGCACGCCGACGCCGAGCGGCTTGCCGAGCACGAGCACGTCGCCCGCGCGCGCGGCCGCGTTGCGCTTCACGCGCGACGGATGCACGACGCCGATCGCCGCGAGCCCGTAGATCGGCTCGACCGAATCGATCGAATGGCCGCCCGCGACCGGAATGCCGGCGTCCGCACACACCGATTCGCCGCCGCGCAGCACGGCCGCGATCGTCTCGTGCGGCAACACGTTGATCGGCATCCCGACCAGCGCGAGCGCGAGGATCGGCTTGCCGCCCATCGCGTAGACGTCGGACAGCGCGTTGGTCGCCGCGATGCGGCCGAAGTCGAACGGATCGTCGACGATCGGCATGAAGAAGTCGGTGGTCGCGACGATCGCCTGCTCGTCGTTCAGGCGGTACACGGCCGCATCGTCGGACGTCTCGGTGCCGACCAGCAGGTCCGGGAACAGCGCGGGCGGCGTCGCGCGCTTCAGCAGTTCGGACAGCACGCCCGGTGCGATCTTGCAGCCGCAACCACCCCCGTGCGACAGGCTCGTGAGGCGCGGAACGGCAGGCTGGGCTTGGGTGGCTTCGGTCATCGTCGGCATCCGGTGAATAACAACGCTCCATTATCGACAATTCCGCGCGAGCGCGCCCGATACCCACATAATTGTCGGCGCCCGCCTTCGTCCGCCCCTTCATTCATGGATCACCTGTTCATCGGCCTCGTGCTGTGCTCCGCGCTGCTGCACGCCATCTGGAACGCGTTTCTGCACGTCAGCGAGGACCGGCTCGTGCAGCTCGGCACGATGTCGCTGCCGTATCTCGCGTTCGGCATCGCCGGCGCCGCGCTGCTGCCCGCGCCGGTGCCCGCCGCCTGGCCGTATGTCGTCGCATCGGCCGCGCTCGAGGTCGCGTACTGCTTCACGCTCGCGCGCGCATACCGCAGCGGCGAGTTCGGGCAGATCTATCCGATTGCGCGCGGGATGTCGCCGCTGCTCGTATCGGTGCTCGCGTTCGCGGTGCTGCACGAGCGGCCGACGCCGTTCGGCTTCGCCGGCATCGCGCTCGTGTCGTTCGGCATCATGTCGCTCGCGCTGCGCCGCGGCTTCAGGTTCTCCGGGGAAGGCGTGCCGTATGCGCTGCTCACGGGCGTGTTCATCGCCGCGTATTCGATCTGCGACGGGATCGGCTCGCGCGTATCCGGCAGCGCGCTCGGCTACATTGCGTGGGTGTACCTGCTGTGGAGCGTGCCGCAGCTCGTGCTCGTCTGCGCGATGCGCGGCGGCCCGCGCGCGGTGCGCGAGCCGAGCACCGCGCTCAAGCAGGGTGCGATCGCCGGCACGATCTCGCTCGCCGCGTATGCGATCGTGATCCTCGCGTACCGGCACCTGCCGGTCGCAACCGTGTCGGCGCTGCGCGAAACGAGTTCGATCTTCGCGGTCGCGATCGGCTGGTTCGTGATGCGCGAGCGGCCCGGCGCGCAGCGGCTCGCCGCGTGCGCGCTGGTCGTGGCGGGTGCGGCGCTGATCCGGTTGTAGGCGCGCGGGCCGACGACCTTCGTCGCACCACCGCCCGCCCGTACGTTCTATCCGCGCCGCGGGGAGACGGTGGCGATCGACTCGCACTGCTCCGCGACGCAGCGACACCATCGACCATCAAGCAGCCACCGCCACCCCGCCGAACGCCCGCTCGTCGATCGCCTCGGCGAGCGTCGCGAATGCCGGCGCGATCTCGTCCTCCGGCACGCATGCATAGCCGAGCAGCAGCCCCGACGCCGCGCGCCCGCGATCCGCGTAATAGCCGGACAGCGGCCGCACGACGATATTGCGTTCGAGCGCGGCCTGCGCAACCGCGCGATCGTCGACACCTTCCGGCAATTGCGTGACGAGATGCAGCCCCGCGTCGCTGCCGAGCGCCTGCAGCGTGTCGCCGTAGCGGCGCGCGACCGCATCGAGCAATACCTCGCGGCGTTGCCCGTACAACGTGCGCATCTTGCGGATATGCGACACGAAATGCCCTTCCGCGATGAATTCGGCGAGCACGGCCTGCTGCAGCAACTGTCCTTCGCGATACAGCTCGGCGCTCGCGGTCGCGAAGCTTTCCGCGAGCGGCTCCGGCGCGACCAGGTAGCCGACCCGCAGCCCGGGGAACAGCGTCTTGCCGAAACTGCCGACGTAGATCACCTGCCCGGCCGTATCGAGGCCCTGCAGCGACGCGAGCGGCCGGCTGCCGTAGCGGAATTCGCTGTCGTAGTCGTCCTCGATGATCCAGCAGCCGTGCTGGCGCGCGTATTCGAGCAGCATCCGCCGCCGCGCGAGGCTCATCACCATCCCGAGCGGATACTGGTGCGACGGCGTGACGAGCATCAGCTTCGGCGGTTCGGCGAGATCGGCGGCCGACGGCGCGATGCCTTCGTCGTCGACCGGGATCGGCCGCGTGGTCAGCCCCGACACGTTCAGCACGCTGCGCACGCCCCAGTAGCACGGGTCCTCGGTCCAGATCGCGTCGCCCGGGTCGGTCAGCAGCCGCACCGCGAGGTCGATCGACTGGTGGATGCCGGTCGTGATCACGATCTGCTCGGGCGTGCAGCGCACCGAGCGCGACGTGCGCAGGTAGTCGGCCAGCGCCTCGCGCAGCAGCGCGAGCCCGCCGCCCGGCGCATAGGTCAGCAGGTCGGGGCGCAGGCGCCGCCAGTACTTGTTGTGCAGCCGCGTCCACACGCGCGCCGGAAATCGCGACACATCGGGCACGCCCGGCATGAACGCGCCGCCCTGGCGCTTCGACACGCCGGCCCCTTCGACCAGCCGCGTGCCGCGTGCGGACAGCCGTCGCGCGGACGGCGCCACGACGGCCGGGCCGGCCGCCGCGTCGGGCGGCGCACCGACGATCTCGTCCGGCGCGCTGTCGGCGACGAACGTGCCGCGGCCCGTCGCCGAGTTCACATAACCTTCGAGCGCAAGCTGTTCGTAAACCTGCGTGACCGTGTTGCGCGCGATCCCGAGCTCGGCGGCCAGCAGCCGCGACGACGGCACGCGCGTGCCGGCCGGCAGTTCGCGCGACAGGATCGCCTGTTGCAGCAACCGGTGAAGCTGCCGGTAGATCGGCTGTTCGCCGCCGCGCACGAGGCGCTGCGCCAGCCAGTCCGACAACACGCTCGCGCGCATGATTGGCTCCTGAATATTTATTGAAATGGCTCTGATTGCCAGAGCCAAATGTGATTATAGTCGCCTCCATGGGCTGTCAACGCGCCCGATTTTCTACTCACCGGAAAGAACATCAAGGAGATGACCGTGAAGAATGCCGACCTGCAGGCCCGCAAGAACGCCGCTACCCCGCGCGGCGTCGGCGTGATGTGCGATTTCTACGCAGCCCGCGCCGAGAACGCGGAACTGTGGGATGTCGAAGGCCGCCGCTTCATCGATTTCGCCGCCGGCATCGCGGTGCTGAACACGGGCCACCGCCACCCGAAGATCGTCAAGGCGATCTCGGATCAGCTGAACAACTTCACGCACACCGCTTACCAGATCGTCCCGTACGCGTCGTACGTCGAGCTGGCCGAGAAGATCAACGCACGCGCGCCGGGCGACTTCCCGAAGAAGACCGCGTTCTTCACGACCGGCGCCGAAGCCGTCGAGAACGCAATCAAGATCGCGCGCGCCGCCACCGGCCGGCCGGGCGTCATCGCGTTCTCGGGCGGCTTCCACGGCCGCACGATGATGGGCATGGCGCTGACCGGCAAGGTCGCCCCGTACAAGCTGAACTTCGGCCCGTTCCCGGGCGACGTGTTCCACGCACCGTACCCGACCGCGCTGCACGGCGTGACGACGGCCGACTCGATCAAGGCGATCGAGATGCTGTTCAAGGCCGACATCGATCCGAAGCGCGTCGCCGCGATCATCTTCGAACCGGTCCAGGGCGAAGGCGGCTTCAACCCGGCGCCGGCCGAATTCGTGCGCGCGCTGCGCAAGATCTGTAACGAGCACGGCATCCTGCTGATCGCCGACGAAGTCCAGACCGGCTTCGCGCGTACCGGCAAGCTGTTCGCGATGCAGCACTACGACGTGCTGGCCGACCTGATCACGATGGCGAAGAGCCTCGCGGGCGGCATGCCGCTGTCGGGCGTCGTCGGCCGTGCGGACGTGATGGACGCGGCAGCGCCCGGCGGCCTCGGCGGCACGTACGCGGGCAACCCGCTGGCGGTCGCGTCGGCGCACGCGGTGCTCGAGATCATCGACGAAGAGAAGCTGTGCGAACGCGCCACGCAACTCGGCGACGTGCTGAAGGCAAAGCTGAACGCGCTGCAGGCCGACGTGCCGCAGATCGCCGACGTGCGCGGCCCGGGCGCGATGGTCGCGGTCGAGTTCCTGAAGCCGGGCTCGGGCGAGCCGGACGCGGAATTCACGAAGCGCGTGCAGGCGCGTGCGCTCGAGCGCGGCTTGCTGCTGCTCGTGTGCGGCGTGTACTCGAACGTCGTGCGCTTCCTGTTCCCGCTGACGATCCCGCAGGCCGTGTTCGACGAAGCGCTCGTGATCCTCGAGGAAGTGCTGAAGGAAACGGTCGGCGTGCCGGCCTGAGTTCCCGTCAACTGAATGTGCCGCCGCCATCGTCAGGACGGCGGCGGCCGTTTCGTCCTTCATCTTCAACGCAGGCTACATACACATGAGCACGGTTCAGGAAACCCCGGCACTGAAAGATCCGTCGCTGTTCCGCCAGCAGGCGTACGTCAACGGCGAATGGCAAAACGCATCGAACGGCGAAACGTTCGAAGTCCGCAATCCGGCGACGGGCGGCCTGCTCGGCACCGTGCCCGCGATGGGCTCGGCAGAGACGCGTCGCGCGATCGACGCCGCGAACGCCGCATGGCCGGCGTGGCGCAAGAAGACCGCGAAGGAACGCGCGGTCATCCTGCGCAAGTGGCACGACCTGATGATGGAAAACGCCGACGATCTCGCGCTGATCCTGACGACCGAGCAGGGCAAGTCGCTGGCCGAGGCGAAGGGCGAGATCGGCTACGCGGCGTCGTTCCTCGAATGGTTCGCCGAGGAAGGCAAGCGCGTGTACGGCGACACGATCCCGACGCCGGCGAGCGACAAGCGCATCGTCGTGACGAAGGAAGCGATCGGCGTATGCGCGGCGATCACGCCGTGGAACTTCCCGGCGGCGATGATCACGCGCAAGGTCGGCCCGGCGCTCGCCGCAGGCTGCCCGATCGTCGTGAAGCCGGCCGAGGCAACGCCGTTCTCCGCGCTCGCGATGGCCGTGCTGGCCGAGCGCGCGGGCGTGCCGGCCGGCGTGTTCAGCGTCGTCACGGGCGATCCGAAGGCGATCGGCGGCGAACTGACGTCGAACCCGATCGTGCGCAAGCTGTCGTTCACCGGCTCGACGCCGGTCGGCCGCCTGCTGATGGCGCAATGCGCGGCGACGGTCAAGAAGGTGTCGCTGGAGCTCGGCGGCAACGCGCCGTTCATCGTGTTCGACGACGCCGATCTCGATGCGGCCGTGCAGGGCGCGATCGCATCGAAGTACCGCAACAGCGGCCAGACCTGCGTGTGCACGAACCGCTTCTACGTGCATGAAGCCGTGTACGACCAGTTCGCGCAGAAGCTCGCGGCGGCGGTCGGCCAGCTGAAGGTCGGTCGCGGCACCGAGCCGGGCGTGACGCAAGGCCCGCTGATCAACGAAGCGGCCGTGCTGAAGGTCGAGGCGCACATCGAGGACGCGCTCGCGAAGGGCGCGACCGTCGTGACGGGCGGCAAGCGCCACGCGCTCGGCCACGGCTTCTTCGAGCCGACCGTGCTGACGGGTGTCACGCCGGCGATGAAGGTCGCGAAGGAAGAGACGTTCGGGCCGCTCGCGCCGCTGTTCAAGTTCGGCAGCGACGACGAGGCGATCCGCCTCGCAAACGACACCGAGTTCGGTCTGGCCGCGTACTTCTACAGCCGCGACATCGGCCGCGTGTGGAAGGTCGCCGAAGCGCTCGAATACGGGATGGTCGGCGTGAACACGGGCCTGATCTCGAACGAAGTCGCGCCGTTCGGCGGCGTCAAGCAGTCGGGCCTCGGCCGCGAAGGCTCGCACTACGGCATCGACGACTACGTCGTGATCAAGTACCTCTGCCTCGCCGTGTGACGGTTCAGGGCCTGTCGCTTCGGTGACGGGCCCTGACCGCCCGGCCGGAACCGGGCGGTCCGACGCGGGCCGGTGCCCCTCTCCGCCGCGCCCGCGTCGCCTCTCCTCCCCGCGATCAGCGGAACACGTTCACCGCATCCACGAGCCGCGTCGCCTGCTGTTTCAGGCTCTGCGACGCCGCCGTGCTCTGCTCGACGAGCGCCGCGTTCTGCTGCGTGATGTTGTCCAGGTGCACGACCGCCTGATCGACCTGCGCGACCCCCGTGCTTTGCTCGGCCGTCGACGAGCTGATCTCCGCGATCAGGTCCGACACGCGCTTCACCTGCGTGACGATGTCCTCCATCGTCTTGCCCGCGCCGTCGACGATCCGCGCGCCCGACTCGACCCGCTCGACGCTCGCGCCGATCAGTGTCTTGATCTCCTTCGCCGCGTTCGCGCTGCGCTGCGCGAGCGCCCGCACTTCGCCCGCGACCACCGCGAAGCCGCGCCCCTGTTCGCCCGCACGCGCGGCCTCGACCGCCGCATTCAGCGCGAGGATGTTGGTCTGGAACGCGATGCCGTCGATCACGCCGATGATGTCGGCGATCTTGCGCGAGCTGTCGGTGATGTCGTTCATCGTCGCGACGACTTCGCTCACCGCCTTTCCGCCGCGCTCGGCAGCATCGCTCGCCGACACCGCGAGGCGGTTGGCCTGCAGCGCGGTTTCCGCGTTGCTGTCGACGGTCGCCGTCATCTCGGCCATCGACGCGGCCGTTTCCTGCACGCTCGACGCCGCCTGCTCGGTGCGCGCGCTCAGGTCGTTGTTGCCCTGCGCGATCTCGTTGCTCGCACGCTGCACGTTGTGCACCTGCTCGCTGACGTCGTCGACGAGCCAGCGGAACATCAGCCCGAGCTGGTTGAGCGTGCGCAGCGTCATGCCGATCTCGTCGACGCGGTTCATCCGCACGCCGCGCCGGCTCTCGCCGGTCGCGACGTTCAGCGCCTGGTCGTGCAGCCGCTGCAGCGGACGCACGATCTGCGCGTCGAGCCACAGCCCGGCCGCCGCCGCCACGCCGACCGTCACGCCGGCAAACGCCGCGAGCCCGGCGCCGGCCAGCCCGCATGCCCAGCCCGCGCCGATGACAGCCGGCGCCAGTACGCATAGCGCCGAATGAACGCGCGCACGCACCGACATCGTCTGCGACAGCGACGCAATGCGCAGCAGCCCGGTGCGGATGACCAGCCCCTTGTGGAACCGGCGCTGGCCGGCCTTGCCTTCACGAAACGCGCGATACAGTGCATCGGCCGCCTCGGACTCGTCGCGCGGCGCCCTCGTGCGCACCGACATGTAACCCTGCGGCTCGCCGTTGCGCATCACCGGGATCGCGTTCGCGCGCACCCAGTAATGATCGCCGTTCTTGCGGCGGTTCTTCACGAGCGCGGTCCACGGCTCGCCGCGCCGGAGCGTCGCCCACATGTCGGCGAATGCCTCCTTCGGCATGTCCGGATGGCGCACCGCGTTGTGCGGCTGGCCGACGAGCTCCTCGTTCGAGAAGCCGCTCACCTGTGCGAACGTCGTGTTCGCGTACGTGATGGTGCCGTCGGCATCGGTCGTCGACATCAGCGTGACGTCGTCGGGAAAATCGAATTCTTGTTGGGTAACGGGCTGGTTGTTGCGCATGCAAGGCTCCGAAAGGCGGATCTGTCGTCCGCGTCGCGCTGAAATCGCGCTCAGTAGCCGAAAAACGGTTTATCGCTTTACGACGGTCTTCATTTTTACTGTCGGCAATCCGGCGGGAAACCTTACCCTTTCCTCACATAAAATATGCAATTCGGCCTGCACCATGATTTCGATCAAATAATCCGGCGATAATCGCCGCGCATGCCGGTCCGCATGTCACAACTCGCCGCACGGCATGTCAATACCGGCATCCGTTGCGAGCAGCGAAACAATTCGGTCTATTCTGCTCAATTCAACCAGTATTCGAATTCGATGAAAAAGGCATTGCACGAACTGAATCGGCTGCCATGGAATACGGCGACGGTCGCGCATAACAGCCATAAAGGCGATCAGGCCGACTTTTTCCGCCATGGCGGCTCGACACTGTTTCCGGAAGAACGCGAACTGCTCGGCGACGGCGCGGACGCGACGGGCGTCGACATCGCCGACGAAGCGATCGGCTTCGCGCGGCAACTGCCGGCCGACGCGGGCCTGCCCGCGCGGTTCGAACGCGCCGACGTGCTCGACCGGATGCCCGTCGCCGCTGCGCGCGGCGAGCGCTTCGAGCGCGTGTCCACGTCGTACGGTGCGATCTACTGGCTGCCGGGCCAGAACGCATGGGCGCGCGGGATCGCCGCGCACCGGGCGGCCGCATGACGCGCCGTACCATCGCCGAACGCGACGCGCTTTGCGCACGCACGCTCGCACGCGACGAGGTGCCGCTCGTGTGGACCATCGACCGGCGCGAGATCATCGACCACCTGTATGTGCTGCGCGACGGCGCGCTGCATCTCGTTCCCGAGTTCTACGATGTCGGCGGCTGGCCCGCCGGCGAAGCCGATCACTACACGCCGATCCTGCTCGACTGCCACGATCGCGGCGGCTGGTTCCGCGGCATGTTCGACGGCGCGCGGCTGGTCGCGGCGGTCGTCGTCGACAGCCGGCCGGTCGGCCCGTGTCACGACATGCTGCAACTGAAGTTCCTGCATGTGAGCCGCGACTGGCGCGGCTGCGGGCTCGGCGAGCAGCTCTACCGCGCGGCCCACGCGCAGGCGCGCGCGATGGGCGCCGAACGCCTGTATGTGTCGGCGACGCCGTCGCAGCGCACGATCGACTTCTACCTGCGGCTCGGCTTCACGGTCAGCGCGTCGCCCGACCCGGCGCTGTACGCGCTCGAGCCGGAAGACATTCATCTGGAAGGGCCGATGGCCTGACGCACCGGCATGCGGGTGACGCGTAGAATTTCCCGCTTTGCCACAGCCGCCATCGGCCGACACGGAGAACGAAATTGCAGAACGAACCGCAGCCGCAGGCCATGCCGAAAATCCTCGTCAGCATGTGCGTGGTCGGTCATCCGGTGCGTTACAACGGCTCGGCCAAAACCGCCGCGCACGAGGCGCTCGAACAGTGGCAGCGCGAAGGGCGTCTCGTTCCCGTCTGCCCCGAGCTGGCGGGCGGCTTCAGCGTGCCGCGCCCACCCGCCGAAATCGCGGATGGTGAATCGGGGCAGCGGGTTCTGTCGGGCGCCGCACGCATCGTCGACGTGAACGGAACCGACGTGACAGCGCCGTTCGTCTGCGGCGCGCAAACCGCGCTGGCACTCGCACGCGCGCACGATTGCCGCTTCGCGATCCTGGCCGACGGCAGTCCGTCGTGCGGCAGCACCTTCATTTACGACGGGAGTTTCGCGAACCGGCGGCATGCGGGGGCCGGCGTCACGGCGGCGTTGCTTCGCCAGCACGGCATCGAGGTGTTCGCGGACACCGAGATCGACGCGCTCGACGCACGCCTCAGGCAGATATCGCAGGCCGGTTAACGACGATGCGCGGCACGACGATTGTCGTGCCGCGCATTGCTCAGGGAACGGCGAAGCGGCGCATGTCCGGCCGCTTCGCCGCGTCACGCGGGTCAGACGCGTTCGATCGCGATCGCGATGCCCTGGCCCACGCCGATGCACATCGTGCACAGCGCAAAGCGGCCGTTCGTGCGATGAAGCTGGTACATCGCGGTCGTCACGAGACGCGCGCCCGATGCGCCGAGCGGATGGCCCAGCGCGATCGCGCCGCCGTTCGGGTTCACGCGCGGATCGTCGTCGGCGATGCCGAGCATGCGCAGCACCGCGAGGCCCTGCGACGCGAACGCCTCGTTCAGCTCGATCACGTCGAACTGGTCGATCGTCATCCCGAGCCGCGCGAGCAGCTTCTGCGTGGCCGGCGCAGGGCCGATGCCCATCACGCGCGGCGCGACGCCGGCGGTCGCGATGCCCAGCACGCGTGCGCGCGGCGTGAGACCGAAGCGCTTCGCGGTTTCCTCGTTCGCGAGCAGCAGCGCAGCGGCGCCGTCGTTGACGCCCGACGCGTTGCCGGCCGTCACCGAGCCGTCCGGGCGCACGACGCCCTTCAGCTTCGCGAGGGTTTCGAGCGACGTCTCGCGCGGATGCTCGTCGCGCGACACGATCACCGGATCGCCCTTCTTCTGCGCAATCGTGACGGCGACGATTTCCTCGGCGAGCGTGCCGTCCTGCTGCGCACGCGCGGCCTTCTGCTGGCTGCGCAGCGCGAACAGGTCCTGGTCGGCGCGGCTGACGTTGTAGTCGACCGCGACGTTCTCGGCCGTCTCCGGCATCGAATCGACGCCGTGAAGCTGTTTCATCAGCGGATTGACGAAGCGCCAGCCGATCGTCGTATCGAAGATGTCGGCCTGGCGTGCGAACGCGCTCGCGGCCTTGCCCATCACGAACGGCGCGCGCGTCATGCTCTCGACGCCGCCCGCGACCATCAGCGCGGCCTCGCCCGACTTGATCGCACGGGCGGCCACACCGACCGCATCCATCCCGGAACCGCACAGCCGATTGATCGTCGAACCCGGCACGCCCTGCGGCAGGCCCGCGAGCAGCAGCGACATGCGCGCGACGTTGCGGTTGTCCTCGCCGGCCTGGTTCGCGCAGCCGTAGATCACGTCGTCGATCGCCGTCCAGTCGACGTCGCGGTTGCGCTCGACGAGCGCCTTGAGCGGCACCGCGCCCAGGTCGTCGGCGCGCACGCCGGACAGCGCGCCGCCGTAGCGGCCGATAGGGGTACGGATCGCATCACACAGAAAAGCTTCGGTCATCAGTGTCTCCGGTTGGCCGGCGTGGGCGCATTAGCGCCGATTGCGGCCACATGCAAGGCTGGGAAATGAACGGGGCGCGCCCCTTGCATAACCCGCCGGGATGCGCTTAAATGTTCTATATACGAACATAAGATCGTGTATCGAACGTCCAATGCATCATAGGGAGTGCGGGGACGACCTGTCAAGCGCCTGGTCCGCCGCGCGGTTGGCGTGTCAGGCCCCATGCGCTATCTTCTCGGCTGCACGATATTCCACCCGCTCATGACAACCGAAGACACTCAGAAACCCGGCGACTCCTATGTGCAGTCGTTCGCGCGCGGCCTCGCGGTGATCCGCGCGTTCGACGCGGCGCGTCCGGAGCAGACGCTCACCGAGGTCGCGTCGGCTACCGGCCTGACGCGCGCGGGCGCGCGCCGGATCCTGCTCACGCTGCAGACGCTCGGCTACGTCGAGGCCGACGGCCGGCTGTTCCGGCTCACGCCGAAGATCCTCGAGCTCGGCTTCGCGTACCTGACGTCGATGCCGTTCTGGAGTCTCGCCGATCCCGTGATGGAGCAGTTGTCCGCGCAGATCCACGAAAGCTGCTCGGCCGCGGTGCTCGACCGCACCGAGATCGTCTACGTGCTGCGCGTGCCGACGCACAAGATCATGACGATCAACCTGTCGATCGGCAGCAGGCTGCCCGCGTACTGCACGTCGATGGGCCGCGTGCTGCTGTCCGCGCTCGACGACGCGGCGCTCGACGAAACGCTCGCGCAGAGCAACATCCGCGCGCACACGCCGCGCACGATCACGGACCCCGGCGAACTGAAGGCGACGATCGCACAGGTGCGCCAGCAAGGCTGGGCCGTGGTCGACCAGGAACTCGAAGTGGGCCTGATGTCGATCTCCGCGCCGATCCGCAACCGGCGCGGGCAGATCATCGCGGCGATGAACATCAGCGGCAACGCGCAGCGGCATACCGCGAAGCAGATGGTGAAGGAGTTTCTCGGGCCGCTGCAGCAGGCCGCGCAGACGGTGTCGGAACTGGTGGCGCGACGGGGGTGAGCGTCCAGCTCGATTGTCGTATCGGTGAAACGACAATCCGCTCATAAAAAAAGCGGGCAGCGCAAGCTGCCCGCCAACTCTGACTCCCTTGCAACGTTCTTCTCACGGAACACGGAGCAAACTCCGCGCCGCTCAATTTAGTGACGTGCGGAAGCCCGGTCAATTTGACGAGAACGAAAATGCACGGCGCCTCTCGGACACCGTGCCCGCCGCGTCCCTCACGCGCCGAGCAACATCCCCGTGCGCACCGGCACCGTGCCCGTCACGCGGCCGAGCGGCGCACCGGCCGTCACGAAGCGGATCGCGCGCCGCATGTAGAACACGCCGTCGGTCCCGCTCGAGATTGTCGTGATCGCATCCGTCAGCGGATCGACGATGTCGAACAGCGGATCGCCGCCGCCGGCCCGTCACTCCGCGCGTCAGTCCATCGACTCCCGAGCCGTCTCGCGCAGCATCGCGACCGCGATCAGCGACAGCAGCACGCACGCGGCCACGTAGCCGGCCGGCGCGAGCTTGCTGCCGGTCGTCTTCACGAGCCAGGTTGCGATGAATTGCGCGGTGCCGCCGAAGATCGTCACCGCGAGCGCATACGCGATCGAGATGCCCGTCGCGCGCACATGGCGCGGCAGCGACTCGCACATCAGCGCCATCTCCGACGCCGAACCGAGCGAATAGAACAGCAGCATCAGTGCGGTCAGCGGCAGGATCACCGACAGCGTCGGATGATGGTTCATCAGCCAGAACGCCGGGAACAGCAGTACGACCAGCACGCCGCGGCCGACGAAGATCGGCAGGCGCCGGCTGCCGATCCGGTCCGACAGCCAGCCGAACAGCGGGCACGTGACCAGCATCACGCAGCCCGACGCGACGCCCACGAACATCGACAGCTTCATCGGCAGGCCGAGCGTATGGATCGCGTAGGTCGGCATGTAGAAGGTCAGGATGTAGGTCGACACCGTGCCGCCCATCACCGTGAGCATCAGCAGCAGCACCGTGCGCGTGTGCTTCGAGAACAGCTCGTGCAGCACGCCGCGCTCGATCGCATGATGGCTGTCGCCGGGCGCATCGTCCGCGAGCCGACGGCGCAGATACATGCCGACCGGCGCGATCAGCACGCCGACGAGGAACGGCAGCCGCCAGCCCCAGCTTTCGAGCGCATCCTTCGTCATCGTGTTCGACAGCAGCGCCGCGAAGCCCGAGCCCATCAACGCGGCGCCGCCCTGCGTCGCAAGCTGCCAGCTTGCGCGGAACGCGCGGCGCGACGTGCCGCCCTGTTCGAGCAGCGTGGTGGTCGCCGCGCCGAATTCGCCGCCCTGCGAGAAGCCCTGCATCAGCCGCGCGAACACGACGAGCAGCGGCGCGGCCATGCCCGCCTGCGCATACGTCGGCGCGATCGCGATCAGGCCCGTGCCGAGCGCCATCAGCATGATCGTCAGGTTCAGCGCGGCCTTGCGCCCCTTGCGGTCCGCGTAGACGCCGAGCACGACACTGCCCAGCGGCCGCGTGAAGAAACCGGCGGCGAAGGTCGCGACCGACAGCAGCAGCGACGTGGTCGAATCGCTCGATGGGAAGAACAGCTTGCCGATCAGCACCGCGAAAAAGCCGTACACGGTGAAATCGAAGAATTCCAGCCAGTTGCCGATCACGGCCGCCGTGATGGCGCCGCGCCGCGTGACGGCGGGTGCGCCGGCTTCGACGGCCACCGCCGGTGCGGGGTGCAGTGCAAGATTGTCTTTCTGCATCATTCCGGTCTCCTTCTCAATACGGCCGGAAGCGCCGGCCGCGCGCCACCGCGATCACCGCCCCAGGTAACGCTCCACGAGACGCGTCCAGAACGCCGCGCCGATCGGCAGGTTGCGATCGTTGAAGTCGTATTTCGGGTTGTGCACCATGCAGCCGTCCTCGCCTTCGCCGTTGCCGAGCCGCACGAACGAGCCCGGCCGCTGCTGCAGCATGAACGCGAAATCCTCGCTGCCCATCAGCAGGTCGGTCTGCTCGACCACGTGCGCGTCGCCGACCAGTTCGCGCGCGACCTGCGCGGCGAAATCCGTTTCGGCATCCGTATTGACGACGACCGGGTAGCCTTCGATGTACTCGACGTTCGCGGTCGCGCCGTAGCTCGCGGCCTGCGTTTCGGCCAGTTCGACGATGCGGCGCTTCAGCAGCGCGCGCACGTCGGGGCTGAACGAGCGCACGCTGAGTTCGAGGCGCGCGCCGTTCGGGATCACGTTGTTCGCGGTGCCCGCGTGCATCGAGCCGACCGTGACGACCGCCGGCTGTGCGGGGTCGACGTTGCGCGCGACGATCGTCTGCAATGCCATCACGATGCTCGCCGCGACGACGACCGGGTCGACCGTCAGGTGCGGCCGCGCCGCGTGGCCGCCGACGCCTTCGATCGTGATGATCGCCTTGTCGCCGGCCGACATGAACGGGCCGCGCCGCGTGAGGAAGACGCCGGGCGCCGCGCCCGGATGGTTGTGCATGCCGAACACGGCATCGCACGGGAAGCGCTCGAACAGGCCGTCGTCGATCATCTTCTTCGCGCCGCTGTCGACGCCGTGCTCTTCGGCCGGCTGGAAATACAGGTGCACGGTGCCGGAGAAGTTGCGTGTCTTCGCGAGATGCTGCGCGGCGCCGAGCAGCATCGTCGTGTGGCCGTCGTGGCCGCACGCGTGCATCTTGCCGTGCGTGCCGCTCGCATACGGCAGGCCGGTCGCCTCGACGATCGGCAGCGCATCCATGTCGGCGCGAATGCCGATGCTGCGCGCGCCGTCGCCCACGCGCAGCGTGCCGACGACGCCCGTCTTGCCGACCCCGCGCGTCACCTGCCAGCCCCATTGCTCGAGCTTGTCCGCGACGAGCGCGGCCGTGTCGTGCTCCTCGTACGCGAGTTCAGGATGGTGATGGATGTGGTGACGGATCTCGCGCAGCCCGCCGGCGGCGGGCATCAGATCCTCGATTTCGGTGAATCGGACGTCGGTGGTCATCAAGCGGCTCCTGCTGATCGTCAGCGTGTCAGCCGCACGCGGACGGTCGCGTGCGGGAAAGCGAGCCACTATATCGAGCCGATATCGGTTCAATAAGATGCGGAATTTTTCACCGCGATAAGATTTATTAATCAGGGTTAGTACGGGGGCGATCGTGTATGTGTAGTCTTCGATTAGATGATCGATTACACGGAAGAGCAGATAGCTGCCAGAGAACTCCGAAACACCGCATACCACGAAGCGGGCCACAAGTTGCTCTACGAGCGCTTCGGCGGCGCTGGCGACGCAGTCGTGTGGAAAAACGAGAGTGGCAATTCCGAGGAGTGCGCGTGGCTCGGCCAGTTCCGTCCCCGCACCTGCCCCGAGGAGATGCACAAGGTGGCGTTGAAACATGGGTTTGCGGTTCCCGAGCTACCTGCGAACTGGAAAATGCTCGTCGGCATGTCTGGCCTGTTGGCCGAAGAAATCCTGAGCGGTGAGACTGAGGATACCGGCGCTATGGCGGATTCCCTGTTCCTCAAAATTTCCTTTGGAGAAGCATCGGCCTCCGATCTCGCGCTCGTGGGCGTCACGGACATCGAGTGCTGCGGACTGAGCTATGACGTGGTCGACGAAGTCGTGCGGATGCTGCGCGAGGGATGGTCCGTCGTGCAGGAAGAAGCCGAGTATCTGATAGCGTCCGCCGCAGCTGACCCTGCTTGCTGCAGAATGGTGTGAGAGATGACCCGCCTGCGGCATGTGATGCGGCGATTTTTCCGGCAGGCTGCTATGTGATCGGAGCCGACCATCCCGTGACGTCGGGCCAACGGTGTGATTTTCGACCCGCCCCGAACACGAAGTGTCTGACAACCCCTTTTCTGCTGACCGTCTGGATGAACGGGTTACCAGTAATATTCGCCGTCGTCACGTTGACCTTCGATCCATGTGTCGCCGAGGTCGAGCTCGTAGTATGAATAGGCTGGTTCGCCTCCCTTGCCGGCGACTTCGAGAGTAGTTTGCCCCGATACGGTACACACCGATCAGGTTTCTGGAATTCCGAGCGAAAGCTACGCTTCCATCGACTGTCGGCATAACGAAGCTGCCTTCATCTATCCCGGAATCCACGACCGCCAGATGCTGGACGCAGCTTCGCGGGCTTCGGTTCTGCTGGATGCTCCTAGATTGGCCGCAATCAATCCCCTAAGGCTTCGGAAATGCGATTTTGTTGAAAGCCGAAATCCTTGAAAATACGTCGGAAATGAATTCAATAAACACTATGGCCCGTGTTGGAAGCAACCTGTTTGCAACATAGACAATCTGAACAGGGACGGCCGGAGCAAAGTGCCCGGTCAGAATTAACTGCAAACGATCGCTTTTTAACCCTTCCTCGAACAGCCATTCCGGCCCATGCCCGACCCCTAACCCTGCTGTGACCGCTGCTCGAACGGCCTCGGGTGAGTTGACCCGCAATCTCCCAGAGACCGGAATATCGGCGTCACGAAAGCGCCATGTCGCACCGGACGACAGCAAAGTGTAGACCACGCAATCATGTTCGCGCAGGTCATCAGGTGTGTCCGGAACTCCGCGTTTCGCCAGATAGTCCTTGCTGGCCACGACCACACGCTCGTACATTCCTATGCGCCTGGCGCGTAGCGCACTGTCCTCCAGATGTCCAATGCGAATCGCGAGCTCGACTCCCTCGTCTACAAGGTTCACGTAGCGATCGCTGATCTGAAGATCCAGCGTCAATCTGGGATACCGCTCCAGAAAGACCGGGACCTGAGGCAACACATATGCATGCGCTAACGCCGTGGGACAGGCCACGCGCAAGAGTCCCGATGGATCGACACTGTTCCTGAAAGACGATTCAGATTCGTCCACCGCGTCAAGAATCCGGCGGATATCTGCATAGTAGCGTTCACCCTCGGGCGTCAGGGCAAGCTTTCGTGTGGATCGGTGCAGCAGCCGCGTTTGGAGATGGTCCTCCAGCGCGGCTACATAGCGGCTGACGTTGGGTTGGCCCAATCCCAAATCTCGCCCTGCAGCAGAAAAACTCCCCGTCTCGACGGCCCGTGCGAAACACGTCATCAAGAGAAATCGGTCCACGCGGCCCCCAATTCATGCAACAGAAGCATGAAATATATTCAAAGCAGACATCTTATCGCCACATCGGCATAGGTGCACATTTCTCCCTGTCGACCACGGTTGGTTGTCACTTACAGGAGAAGTCAATGTCGCGCTTGCAAGGTAAACGCACCCTTATCACCGGCGGCACCAGCGGCATCGGTCTGGAAACCGCGAAGCAGTTTTTGGCCGAGGGCGCCCGCGTCGTCGTCACGGGAGTCAATCCCGATTCGATCGCCAAGGCGCAAGCCGAACTTGGACCCGAGGTTCCGGTTCTACGGGCCGACTCGGCCAGCGTCGCTGCCCAAAAGGAACTGGCACAAGCCATCAAGGATCACTATGGCCAACTAGACGTTGCCTTTCTCAATGCTGGTGTATCCGTCTGGTTGCCGATCGAGGAATGGACGGAAGAGATGTTCGATCGCTCGTTCGATGTCAATGTCAAGGGACCGTACTTCTTGCTCCAGGCGTTGCTGCCGGTGTTCGCTCGCCCGGCGTCGGTCGTGCTCAACACGTCCATCAGTGCGCATGTTGGCGCAGAGCGCTCCTCCGTTTATGCGGCCACCAAGGCTGCGGTGCTGAATATGTCGAAGACGCTTTCGGCGGAACTGCTTGGACGCGGCGTCCGCGTCAATGCGGTCAGCCCCGGCCCTGTCGACACGCCGCTGTACGACAAGCTCGGCATCCCCGACGCCTACCGCGAACAAGTCAACAGGGATATTGCCGCCACCATCCCACTCGGCCGCTTCGGTACTCCGGAGGAGGTGGCCAAAGCCGTGCTGTACCTGGCCTCCGACGAGTCCCGTTGGACGGTCGGATCGGAAATCGTCGTGGATGGCGGTCGCATGCTCAACCGCTGATCGAGCAACGCCGGAGCCCGGGGAAAGCGTCTTCTGTTCGCGCACGAGTGGCAGGTGCTGCGTTCGGCATCACGCTTTCCCCTCCCGCGAAGCAAAAAGAGCAGAGACACGGAAAACATCCTGGTGCACTGCCGCTGCATACAGACCATTCGAGCCTTACATGACAATGCCCTCGCTTACTCTGATCAGTCACCCTCTGTGCCCGTTCGTCCAGCGGGCCGCCATCGTTTTGCTTGAAAAGCAAGTTGCGTTCGAGGTAAGCACTCGATCAGCACCGTAGCGTAGGTCGACGACGACGGGGAGCCGCGATGCTATCGGATGGGCACGACGTGAGCAGTAGACGGCAG